>CANQZY010000039.1 GCA_947628455.1 uncultured Methanobrevibacter sp. | reverse complement strand
CAGCAATTGCTAGAATAATGGATTCTTTAGGATATTCTAAACAAGATTTACATGATTTGGCTGAAGGAGAAATACAACAAAGTTTAGATGCATTTTTCTAAAACATTTATATATTAGAAAAGAACATATATTTTATTATCATTATTCATTTAAGACATTTTTTTTATTACTCACAATTAATAAGATATGGTTTAAATATATTATAAAAAAAATGTCTAGATGATTGCGATTACTTTTAAAAGAAAATTATTATAAAAATAATATTATTTGATATTTGGTGAAAATAATGGCAATTTCTCAAGGAAAATCAACAAGAAATCCATCAGGAGCTAGAAATAAAGCTCATCATGGTAAAAGAAAAGCACAGTTAGGAAGAGAACCAGCTGAAACAAGAGTAGATGAAAAAAGACTGAAAAAAATCAGAACCCGTGGAGGAAATGAAAAACTAAGATTAGCTGGTGGAAATAAAATCAACGCAAACAATCCTAAAACCAATAAAACAGAAGTCTTAGACATCTTAGGAGTAGTTGAAAACACAGCAAACCCAAACTATGTAAGAAGAAATATCATAACCAAAGGGGCAATAGTAGAAACCTCTAACGGCAATGTTAAAGTAACTTCTAGACCAGGTCAAGACGGAGTTATTAACGGAATTTTTGTTGAAAAATAAAATTCTTTTCATAACTATTTTTTTTCTCATTAAAATATAATTAACACTTATAATAAAAAATCTTATTAAAATCATACTCTCTTTTTGATAACAAATAAATTAACTTATAAAAAATATATTATATAAAATATCAAAAACTATTATTTAACTAAATATATTAATATAGTTGTTTTAACACAGTAAAAATATAAAATAAATTATTTTTTAGGAGATAAATCAATGTCTGATGATAAAATTGGTATGAATCATGGTGCTGGTGGAGAAGTTATGGCTAATTTAATCTCCAAAACGATTTTAGATAATCTCACTAAAAAAAGTGTAAATAATGGGATTAGCTTAGATGAATTGGATGATGGAGCCACCATTCCCATCGGTGATTATGAGATTGTTTTAACTACTGATGGTCATACAATCGACCCTCTTTTCTTTCCCGGCGGAGATATCGGAAGAATATCCGCATCTGGAACTATAAACGACGTTTCTGTAATGGGCGCCAAACCTCTAGCCATCTCCAACGCCATCATTATCCAAGAAGGATTTTCCATTGAAAAATTAGATCGAATAATGAAATCATTAAATGAAACTTGCAAAGAAGTTGATGTTGCAGTAATCACCGGCGATACTAAAGTAATGCAACAAGATAAACTAGACGGTATTATTATGGTCACCACAGGAATAGGTATTGCTAAAAAAGGAAAAATTATTAGAGACTCCACATTAAACATTGGTGATAAAATTATTATCACCGGATCACTAGGAGATCACGGAATGAGTATAATGTCTTTTAGAGAAGGATTTGACTTTGAAACAGACCTAAAATCTGATGTTGCACCAATGTGGAATGTTATCAAAAAAGCTCTAAAAGTTGGAGGCATCACAGCTATGAAAGACCCTACTAGAGGAGGATTTGCCAACGCCATTAATGAAATGGCCCATAAATCCGGCAAAGGCATTATACTAGATCAAGAAACCATACCCATCAAAAAAGAAGTTCACGCTGCTTCTGAAATGTTAGGCATCGACCCTCTCGAAGTTGCAAATGAAGGCAAAGTCATAATGAGCGTAAAACCCGATAAAGCTCAAGATGTTCTTAAAGCTATAAAAAGTGAAGAATATGGTAAACAAGCAGCTATTATCGGAGAAGTTGTCGAAGGAGACTATGTAGTTATAAAAACTCAAATTGGCGGAGAAAGAATTCTAGAATCTCCAATCGCAGACCCTGTGCCAAGAGTATGTTAAAAAAAAAGAGGATATTATAATGCTATCCATTTTCACAAGAAGAGTAATAGCCTATATAGCAGATTTTTTTGTTGTCTCAGCAATTATGTGGATTGTTTCATTCATATGTTATTATTTATTCAACCCATATAACATGTTTAAAATTTACAGTTATTTCATTTATATTGTCCCAATTTTAATAATGGTTTATTTTGTTATCTGCGAAAAATATAAAGGAGCAACTGTTGGAGACGCATTACTTTACTTACAAATAAGACAATATAATGGGGACTATATTACATGGAAACAAGCTATTGTCCGCAATTTAACTAAAATTTATTGGTTCCCAATTATTTTTGATTGGGCTATTGGAAAAATAATCAAAAAGGATGATAGAATATTAAATATTATTACAAAAACTTTAGTTATTGATGAACTTCAATAAAATAACTTTTTTTATATTTCTATTTTTTTTTATGGAGAGATTTTTTTTGATTAAAAGAATTCAAGTTTTATGGTATTTAGATAAACAAGATTTTGAAAATTATTGTCTTGATTTTAAACCATATAATTCACATAAATTAAAAGGATATGAAATCTGTGATGTAGATGAAGATTTAATTTATGATTTATGTGGAAAAGATTATAATAAATATGAATTTTTAGGATATTTTAAAAACGAAAAAGAAATCCAAAATTATTTAAAAAAAATTATTGAAGATAGAGAATTTGATTTAGAGCTTAATTCTTCAGAATTAAATAATAAAATATCACAAGCTATGGAAACAATAGAGTTTAAAGGAGAAAATTATTATATATCTGTGGGTGTTGGTGATATAGGCTCTAATGAGAATATTATTGTTAATTGGTATGATGGTTTAAAAGAAGCTTATGATGATGATTTGTGGATTTTAACTGTTACTGGTTATGATCCTTATGATTTGAAACCATCGGGGAAAGTATTGACTTATGTTTTATCTGATATTTTAAATTTAAATGAGTCTTATTTTGATGATCTCATTCCTAATAAAGGTTTGATTGGGATTGAGGAATGGAATGATATTTTAGATAAAGTTTATAAAAAAAATAAGCTTGATTTGGGTTTAAAAAAAGTAGTTTAATAATATTTACAGTAGCTTTGATATCTGCAGCTTTTACATTTATTTTTATTTTTTGTTGGAATAAAAGGTTTGGTGCCTTCGAATAATCCTTCTATTCTTTTTATTAAGAATTTTATTGATTTTTCAACGTTTTCATCAAATGTTTCATTCCAAAAAATATTGCCCGTGTCTCTTTGTCTTAATGCTCCTTTAATTATTCGATTATCTTCTATTAACATTTCTTTTAAACATAGGCAGTATGCTCTTACTTGATTTATCATAGAATCGTAAGGTGTTGTTCCGGGTTTATCATCAATAATAATAATTTCTTTTGGTTTTATTTGGATTTCATCAATGTATCCTCTGATTCCATATTTAGGTGATATTACAAAAACTTCTCTTGATAGTATTGGTTTTTCTTTGGATATTTTTATTGCTTCATCGAAAGTGGTTTCTGTTGCTGTTTGTTTGAAGTTTTCCTCTAATTTTTCATGAATTTCTGTTCCTCTTTTCATTGCGTTTGTTTTTCCTACTTCTATTCCTTTGAGGTGTTCTAGATATAGTTGATATTCACAGTATCCTTGTTTGTTTAGCCAGCTTATTGGAAAATTGTTTTTTCCTTCTATTATTTGCATTCCTTTTATTTTTGGATGTTTTTTTATATCTAAATTGTTAATGTTTGTTATTAATTTATTTTCCATAATATTTTTTTTATGGATTTTAAATTATAATAATATTTATATAATATAAAAAAATTATTTAATAAATGGTAATAGGTTTCCGAGCCCATGTAAAATATAATATTTTTTTTTATTATTTTTACATGAAAAATTTGATGAAGGTGTGTGTTTTAACTAATCGTTAAATAGGCATCTTGAAGTTTAGAGTAATATAACTATGTTATAAGAAGAGTGGGAAAATGAATTTAAGAAAAAAACAAGAACCTGAACAAGAAGCCGATATGGTTGCAATGATTAAAACCTTTGAAAATTTAATTAATAATCCTGTAGCCAAAAAAACAATCAATGCAGCAACCGATATGTGCGATAAATGTGGAGAAAATCGTTTAGAATGTGCTCTTAATTATTATTTAGGTAAAAAAAATGATATTTGCATGAGATGCAAATTAATGGTTCCTATAATAAAATTAATTATTAAAAAAGGACTTAAAACATTCAACACATCTGAAAAATCATTTATAGAAACAATGCAAGACCCTTATTGGACAAAAGGATTAGTAAGCGTAATTAAAGGCATGGGTTTATTCGGAGTAGGAAAACCCTACGTACCAGGATCACCATTTCAGATAGTATGGAATATCACTAAAGCATGTAATTTTAAATGCATTCACTGTTATGAAAATGCAGGTAAAAAAGATCCTAATGAACTAACAACCGAAGAAATCCATGAAGGAATTGATAAATTAGCTGATTTTGGCGTCACATCAATTGCATTTTCAGGAGGAGAACCATCAATTCATCCAAATATATTAGAATTTATTCAACATGCAACAGATAGAGGAATGTATGTTTCCATGGCTACAAACGGATTTAAAACAGGAAACATGAAAAGAGCAAAAGAATTTGTGGATGCAGGCTTACAATTTATCCAAATTAGTTTAGATGGAATAAATCCAAAAACACATAACGAATTTAGAAGAATCCCTCATTCCTGGGAAAGAGCTGTAGATTCAATTAAAAATTTCACACAATTAGGAATATTTACAGAAGTTTCAACAACCGTAACACAAAATAATATAAATGAAATTTCAGACATGATCGACTTTATGAGAGAATTAAATGTAGATTGGTACATGTTATATAATTTCATACCTACAGGTTGTGCAGAAGAAGTAACAGAATTAGATTTAAGCGCTGATCAAAGATTTGAACTTCTTAAGAAAATATATATTGAAAATAAAAAAGGAAAAATGCAAATACTTTCTACCGCACCTCAATTTGCAGATATTGCAACATCAATACAAACTGATGATGATAATATGATTCCAACACATTTTTTCAATCCAGAATACACTAATCCTGCAATGAAAGAATTAGCAGATTTTGTAGGAGGATGTGGTGCTGGAAGATTTTATATGAGCATCGAACCTAATGGAGATATGTTCCCTTGTGTATTTTTCCCTCACGATGATATATTAAAATTAGGCACAATTCAACAAACAGATTTAAATGAAATGTGGAAAAACAATAAAATCTTATTAGAACTCAGAAATAAAGATATCTTAAAAGGCCATTGCGGTAAATGTGAATCAAGATATATTTGCGGAGGATGTAGAGCACGTGCATACACATATAATGGAGACTATCTTGAAGGAGACCCAGGATGTATTAAAAACATACAATCATACACCCAAGACATACCCGTAGAAGAAGGAGTTAAAATAGGTAAATAAACATAAAAATTTCCTATAATAATTCTTTTTTTAAAATAATTATTAAAAAAAAAGAGAATATAAAAAGATAATATAAATATTATTTTTTTTTTAGAAATTTAATTTATTATTTTTTACCATCAATAATATTAAATTTAATTTTTTCATCTTCTAATTCACGAATAAATGCTTTAGTCATATCACCTACAGATAATACAAGTATATCTAAACCTTTTCTTGCTGCATTAGCTGTTGCTGATGCTGCAGAAAATTCTATGTCAATAGGAATATTAAGTTTATTCGCCACTGCATGAGCAACTGTTCCAACAGCAGCAACTTTATCAACTGATTTTCCTTGAGATGTTCCATTTTCATAAATATCTTTAATCATTTCTAAATCTGTCTGAGATGAACCTCCCTCTTTTATAGTAGGTAAAGTAATAATATTAGCTTCTCCAACTGCCATATCAATAATACCATTAAGCCCACCCAATGCAACATCACTCTCTTTTTTAGCATCATGTAATACTGTTCCTAACGCACTAGCTGGTTTTTTAGAAGCATATAATATCCCATCTTTCATATATAACCCTACTTTTTGACCTTCTTTTAAATCTTCAGCTGCAATAGCCGGCCAAACAGTTTTAAAATGATTTATTGTTTCAAGCACAGAATCACTATATTTTCTAAGACTTATAGCATCTTTTTTAACCTTATCAATACCTTTTTGAGTTATCTTATAAGGAGATCTACCATCTTTAGAAGTTATATAACCTTCCTTAATTAAAATTTTTATATTTTCAGAAACCGCTTGAATTGTTATACCTAATATCTCAGCCAAATCTTTTTGTTTAAGATGAGGATCTTGTTTAGAAATTTCACTTAAAATTTGAAAATGTGTTAGTGATCCTCTTTTTTTAAATGTTGTCATCATGAAAAACTTCTCCTAAAATATTATATTATCTATTTTTTTAATATATATTAATAATCATACATGAAAAAGAAAAATAATTTTAACTAGAAATTAATCCTTCTAATCTTGCATTAAATTTATTTAAAAATTTCTCTTTTTTAGATAAAGGTATATAAGCACCACAAGCTACTGCATGACCACCACCAATCCCACCCACTTCTTTAGAAATTTCTTGAATTATTTTACCAAAATGTATACCATCATAAATTAATAACTTAGAACAACGCAGAGAAACTTTCAAATTACACTTATCACTTCTAGAAAAACCAATAATAGGTTTTTTCCAATCGCACTGACTTAAAATCATTCCCGCAATTGTCCCTACAATATTTGGCGAAATATCATCACCATCAAAATACTGAAGATTTTTCATTTGCATTATCTTTTTATTGTTAGTTATTTTAGAAATACTTTTAGCTAACTTAGCTCTATGATCTTTACTTATATCATTTAACAAATCTAAATATTCATCTCTATTTCCTTTAAGTATTTCCATAGCTACTTTTTCTTCATTATTCCTTCCACATGCATTTATTGCCGTTGAAAATTCACTAGCATCTCTTAAAAAACTATCATCTTTTTCTTCAATAAATTCATAAGAATCTCCAATTAATAATTGAGGAACATATTTAACATATTTTGCAGGTACTTGTAATGTTATCATTTCATTAAGTTTAGAAAATAATCTCTTTTTTTCTTTAAATGTAAGTTGAGATAATGTTCTGCCATTACTTCTATCGATCTCCAAGCTATCCAAAATAGCTTTTGCTTCTACTTGATTATTTGTAAATGGAAGAGTAACATCACTAAAATAAGATAAAGCCGCGAAAAGAGGGCGTGTTTTTCGACCATATAAATTAATATCTCCTTTGATTATTTTTATTTTATTTTCATCTATAGCATCTTGAAGTATAATTTTATTAAGTCCTTCTAGTTGTCCGGTTTTACTATTTTGCATATCACCAATAGCTGCAAGAACTCCAATCCAACTTAAATCTTTATACCCAAATTCTTTAGCTAATAGATAACATAAACCTCCTCCACAAATATAAAAAGAACCATCAATCTCATAAAATAGTGGATTTATTTCTAGATACTCATATTTGGTTTTTTTCCAATAATCTTTATTTCTTAAAGGCGGATGATGATCAAGAACTATTATTTTTTGATGTTTATTCGCGTTTTTATCAATTGGTTGTCCAGAGCCTAAATCTGCAAATATTGTTAGTTCATGGGTTAGATTAATATCTTCTAGAACATTTAAGTTAATAAATTCAATTTCATGAGATTTCCCTATTCTGTCTAAAATTGAAGAAAGTATAGCTCCAGATGAAATTCCATCACAATCGATATGTGAATATATTTTAATATCTTCACTTTTTTCGATCATTTCACGAGCTTTAACATATTGTTTTTTCATTAATGGGGGGATATTGTCCATTTTAATCAATTTTCATTAATTTTATTGGCTATTTCTTTTAAAGTTTCTCTTTTATTTTTTTTATTTTCAACAAGTACTCTTCCAGATTTTTCATACCATCTTTTAGGATATGATTTATTTTTTTCTGAAGTATATTGAAGTTTAAGTTTTTTTAATGCTTTAATTATATCATTTAATGAGGGTTCTTTAATAGCTAAATGTTTAGGTATTTTTCTTCCTTCACTAAGTGTTAAATTTTTATCAAAATATTGAGGATATATTATAATCATAAAATGTTATTCTCCTTTTATATGTGTTTTGAATTTATCAAGAGCAGATTTTATAACTAAATCCATATTATAATATTTGTATTCAGCTAATCTGCCGATAAAAATTACATTGTCTTCTTTATCCATTAATTGTTTATATTGTTGGAATTTTTGAGAATATTCTTCTGTAGGGTAAGGGTAACAAGGTTCATCATCAAAACCAGGATATTCCATCATAATAGCAGTTTTATCAGGAACTATTTGCCCTGTAAGTTTTTTAAACTCTGTAATCCGTGTAAAATCATTATCATTCGGATAATTTATAACACCTACTTCTTGATATGAATCTATAGAATGAATTTCACTTACAAATTTAAGCGACCTATATAATAATTTACCAAATTTATAATCATAAAAATAATCAGTAGGCCCTGTATAAATTAATTTATCAAACTTAATATATTCATTAACATCTTTATAATCAGTATTTAAAAGAACATGAATCTTAGAATTATCAATCATTGATTCACACATTTTAGTATAACCTTCTTTCGGCATGCCCTGATAAGGATCTTCAAAATATCTAGTATCATGATTAAATCTAAAAGGAATACGAGATATCACAGACGAATCCAGATTAGCTGCTGATGTTCCCCATTGTTTTTCAGTATAATTTTTAAATAGTTTATTATAAATATCTCTTCCAACATTTTTCAAAACAACATCTTCACTTGATTTAACCTCATCAATATCTTCTTTAACATTATAAATATATTCTTTCATTGATTGCTCATCAAGATCAAGACCATATAAAACATTTAAAGTATCAATACAAATCGGCATAGGAACCAATTTTCCATCAACATAGCTTAAAACTTCATGCTGATAATCTCTCCAATCTGTAAATTGTGAAAGATAATCATAAACTTTTTTTTCTTTAGTATGAAAAATATGAGGACCATAATTTTGAATTAAAATCCCATCCTTATAAGAATCATAAACATTACCACCAATATGAGATCTTTTTTCAACAATTAAAACTTCTTCACCCAATTGACTAGCTATCCTCTCAGCCATCGTAAGACCCGCCAAACCAGCACCAACAATCACATATTTAAATTTCATTTATTTCACACTTTTAGTATATATTGATATTTTTAACATTGTTATTATAATAGATGTTAATAATTTTGATTTTACAGAATGATTATGTATTTTTTTAAGTTTATTAACACTTTCTAAAAGCTCCTGATTTTCTTGCACAGTAAATTTTGAACTTCTCCAAGTATTCAACCAATACATTAAATGATGATCAATAAAAATATCTTGAATAGTTGCAGGATAATTTTCACTTATTTCACAACAATATACATAAGAATCCATTAAATCTTTCAATAATTTCACATTTATATTTTTAGAAATAGATTTATCATTATTAAAATCACGAATATAATAATTATAACAGATAAAATTATTCAAAAACATTATTCCATTTGACTTGAGAAGTGTTTCAAGATTAAAAACCATATCATCTCCACAAATATAATGGGGAAAACGTATATTATTCTCCATAATTAATTCTCTCTTATATATTTTCGCCCATATTGATGGAGGTATCTTTAACAAATCCAACTCTTGCTCAACATTATCCACTTTAATAATATCTAAAGGCTTATCTCTAGAATAAACACCAGAAATATTTCTCCCATATAATATCTTTTTAAACACCATATTCCAAGATTTATCAGACACATCTAAAGGATTATCCTCTCCAAATGTCTCACCAGGATAACGACTTTCTAAATCATCCAAATAAGGAGAATAAGATTTCTGAACCACACCATGTGGAAAAATCCGTCTAAAACGCCCAAAAACCATATCCACATCATTCTCTTTAATATAACCATAAAGTGTTTCACAACAATCAACACTATACCTATCATCAGGATCAAGAAACATAATATAATCACCTGTAGACTCCTCAATCCCACGATTTCTAGGACCATTAGCCGATCCAGTATTTTTAGAAAGATGAACAGCTACACAACAATCATATTTTTCACTATATTCATCAATAATCTCACCACTACCATCAGTTGATGCATCATCA
>CANQZY010000038.1 GCA_947628455.1 uncultured Methanobrevibacter sp. | reverse complement strand
AGTGTGCCCTCAATATCATAATCACATGCATGAACATAACTGTCAGCATTCTTACCATATTTTTCAATAGCTTTAACATAATCTTTAGTGTAATTTTTACCTTTCTTATCAATTTCAAATAAAGGAGCCCAATGCAAATTAAAAAATACTTTATCTTTAGGATTATCAGGTAACAGTGAATATAAATGACCTACAGCCGAAAGAACAGTTATATCTTTATCATCACGATTTAACTTCCAATATTTAACTTTTTTATTATACCTATATTGTTTAGCATTAGAATCTAATGCCTGCGCTATTTTTTCAGCTGATGTAGGTTTCTCACAAATAATCACTTCATTCATAAATAATAATACCCCATAATATTATCCTTTTATAATGTTAACATTATTCTTAACTACTATTAGATATTTTAATATAAAACTATTTCGATTTTAAAAATACCCCCGAAAAAAAAAAATTTTATATTATTTTCTTTTTTTAAGTAGGATCTTCATTTATAGAAACTATAAAATTCAGCACAATAATCACAAAGAGGATATTTACCCATTCTATAATAGGCAAATTTTGATTTATTCATATCAAATTTTTTACCACATAAAAAACAAGTCTCAATTTTCTCTTCCAACATAAAAACACCACTCACTCACACTACTCTTATAATTAATACAATTAAAAAAAAAAGAAAAGAAAAAAAAATAGAAAAAAGAAGGGGAAAAAAGGTTTATTATCTACTATTTTGGTAGATATTTATCTATTATTATGCTATATTGTATTTTTGTAAAAGTAATAGTTCGTCTGTGGTTAATTTTCCGCCTTTTTTGAATTTTTCAAATATTTTTTCTGCTTTTTCTTTTTCTTCACGATTTTTATTGCCTTTATTATTGGAAGGTTTGGTTTCAGGTTTTCTTCTTTTTGGTTTGTTTGAACCTAATTTTTTATTGATAACGTGAATATCGCTTAAAATAGCTTTGAAAGCTTCGTGTTTATCGCTGGCATTTTTACGAGCTTCAATGAATTTTTTATGAGCATCATCTGCTGCTGTTCGTATATCATCTGTCTTTTTAAAGTAATTTAACATTTCTTCATGAGCTTCTTGTGCTTTTTCAGAAAGTTCAATGACTTTTAAATGTTGCTCTTCAGATAATTTTTTAAGATCTTGTATTTCTCCTTGATTAGATTCGTCTTCTTTGATGGCCATTAATTGTTTTCTTAAGTCATTTGCATTTTTAACTAGTTGGTTTTCTTTTTTAATATCTAAAACACGAGTTTCAATAATCTTATCAATTTTTTTAATTTCATTTTCTAATTTAACTTTCTCGCGTTTACCTGAAGACCATTCCATTTTTTTAAGATGATTGTTAGCATCATTACGTTCTTTTTTAGCTTGTTCAACTTCTTTATTTATTTCATTTCTTTTATTTCGAAATTCGATAGCTTTATTTAAATTATCTTTTAATGATGCGTTTAATTTATTACGCACTTTACGTTGTTCTTTAGCTATTTTATTAAATACTTCCCTTTCTTCAACAATTTTAGATATTTCAGCTTCTTTTTCATTTTTTTGTTGTTTCACACCTTCAATAGTATCAGCCAAAACAATAGTAGGTTCAGGAAGGGAATTTTTACCAGATTTAGATCCTTTAGAGGTGGTTTTTTCTTTTTCTTCATCGGCAGTTTCTTGTTCAACCTCAATATCCTTAACTGCTTGTTCGAGTTCTGCTTGATCTTCAGATTCCCTCTCAGATTCCTCCACAGCAGCTACTTCAGGCACGACTTCATCCAACACATCATTAACTTCCTGACTATCCTCCACTTCACTTTCAATATCCTTAGCTGCTTGTTCGAGTTCTGATTCTTTCTCATTATCCTCAATAGCTTGTTCAACAGCGGTTTCTTCAACAACATCGGCGGTAATTTGATCGTCTATTTCATCTAAGACTTTAGTTAAATCTTTTTCATCTATCACAATATCTGCTATCTCTTTAACAGAATCTTTAGCATTAAATGCAATTCCCATACCTGCTGATTGTATCATGGATATATCATTTGCTCCATCTCCAACAGCAACAACATCTTCTAAGAGAATATCCTCATTTGAGAGTAAATCATTAAGTACTTCTAATTTGGTTCCTGATACTAAAGGACCTTCAACTTCTCCAGTTAATTTACCATCACTTACTACAAAACTATTTGTAAAAATATAATCAATGCCTAATTTTTCTTTAATTACATTTGCAACAATATCAAAACTACCGCTGATAATAGCTATTTTTAAATTTTCATTTTTTAAATCATTGATAGTTTTTTCTGCACCCGGCATTAGAGGAAGTTTATCGGTGACTTTTTGAATTTCTTCAATGGAAGTTCCTTCAAGAAGTTTTACTCTGTCTTTAATAGAAGTTTCAAAATCTATTTCTCCTTTCATAGCTTTTTCAGTGATTTCTGCTATTTCTTCTTCAACGTTTGCTAATTTTCCTATCTCATCTATTGCTTCACCATCAATAATAACATTATCTAAGTCAAATACTACAAGTTTAATCAACTATACCACCAATTCATATTAAATCTAGCTCACTTAATCTATCGTAAGCTCGTTCAACACCAAGTTTGGCGTCGTCACGTGTTTTAGCTCCAGTACAAACAACTTTACCAGAACCAAATAATAAAAGAACAACTTTAGGATCAGATAATCTGTATACTAACCCTGGAAACTGTTCAGGCTCATATTCTGTATCTTCAAGCTCTAAAGCTACAGCTTCTAAATTTAAAGTGGAATCCAGGTTAGCGGAAGCCACTATATTTTGAATTTTAATTTCAAATTCATGAGGAATTTCATTATCAACCGTCCTCATCAAATCCACTGTCTTCTTAATCGCTGTTTTTGAATCATCAATGGACTTCGCGCCTGTACAAACAAGTTTGCCTGAACTGAAAATTAATGCCGCTGTTTTAGGATCTTTAAGTTTAAAAACTAATCCTGGAAACTGTTCACGATTAAAATCAACCCCTTCTAAAGCCTGGGAAACTTCAGTTAAAACTATGTCTTTTCCAATGCTTGCAGAAGCCACAATGTTTTCAATTTTAATATCAACATCGGTCAATTCTAAACCCTCCCTCCAATTAATTTTTAAAATAAGTGCAAAATTTAGAAAATATATACAAAAAATATATATTAGTTAAATTTCTACTAATTAAATAATATACTATTATATACTATATAAACTTATATGTTTAAAATCCGAACATTATTAAGTGATCAAATATGATAGAAGTAGAAGTCAAAGCAAAAATCGACAATTTCAATAAAATAAAAGAAAAACTTCACACACTAGGAGCGCGAAAATATAAAACAGAATTTCAAAAAGACCTATATTTTAACAGCCCCATTGTAGACTTTAAACAAACAGACGAAGCATTAAGAATCAGAAAAACAGAATCTAATGGACTAACACAAACAGTTATAACCTACAAAGGACCAAAAATAAACACTCAAAGCAAAACACGAAAAGAAATCGAAATGATAGTAGAAAATGACAACAAAGCAAATCAAATACTAGAAAATATTGGATTTAAACAAGTAAGAACTGTATGTAAAAATCGAGAATATTTTAAATATAAAGATTTTGAAATTAGTCTCGATGATGTTGAAGGATTATCACCCTATATGGAAATAGAAATTCCTCTTCCCGATGATGAAGACTACACAGAAGCACAAGATAAAATATTTGATTTATTTAAAAAAATAGGAATTACTGAAGGATTTGAAACAACATCCTATTTAGAATTATTAGAAAAAAAAATAGCTATTTAGTGATTTAAATTAAAGAGATGTGAGTTATTTTGAAATATTATATAAGTCCTTATAATAAAGAAGCGCAATTAGATTTTCCAGATGATATTACAATCTATGATACCACTTTAAGAGATGGAGAACAAACTCCGGGTGTATGTTTTGATTTAGAGGATAAATTAAAAATAGCCAGAAAGCTTGATCAATTTAAAATTGATCAAATCGAAGCGGGTTTTCCTATAGTATCTAAAAGAGAACAGCAATCTATTAAAGCTATCACTAGTGAAGGTTTAAATGCAGATATTCTTTCATTGGCTAGGACAAAAATTGAGGATATTGATGCGGCGCTTGATTGTGATGTGGATGGTGTTATAACATTTATGGGCACATCTGATGTTCATTTAGAACATAAAATGCATATTAGTCGTCAAGAAGCGTTGAATGTGTGTATGAAAGCTATTGAATATGCTAAGGATCATGGTCTTTTTGTGGCTTTTTCTGCTGAAGATGCCACAAGAACTGATTTGGATTTTTTAAAAAGGATTTATAATAAAGCACAGAGTTTTGGTGCGGATAGAGTGCATATTGCGGATACTGTTGGAGCTATAACTCCTCAAGGAATGACTTATCTTTTAAAAGAGCTTCAAAAAGATGTGGATGTGGATATAGCGCTACATTGCCATGATGATTTTGGTTTAGCAGTGGTGAATTCAATAGCTGGTTTATTAGCAGGTGCAAATGCAATATCCACTACTGTAAACGGAATAGGTGAACGAGCAGGTAACACTTCATTAGAAGAACTTATAATGAGTCTTAAAATATTATATGGCAAAGATCTTGGATTTAAAACCAAATACATCAAAGAACTATCAGAAATCGTCTCAAAAGCCAGCAAACTAGAAATCCCTTACAATAAACCTATTGTGGGAAATAATGTTTTCAGACACGAATCTGGAATACATGTAGATGCAGTTATCGAAGAACCACTATGCTACGAACCATACATGCCCGAACTTGTAGGGCAAAAAAGACAACTAATACTAGGTAAACATTCAGGATGCAGAGCTGTTAAAGCCAAATTAGATGCTTGTGGTTTAGATGTAAGTGATGAAGAACTGACAGAAATTGTAAATAAAGTTAAAAAAAGCAGAGAAGAAGGAACTTATATAAATGACAATGTATTTAAACAAATAGTTAAAAGCTGCAATAAAAAATAATATACAGGATTATATATGAATATCACAGAAAAAATACTATCTCAAAAAGCAGGATATAATGTGGTTCCTGGAGAAATTATTGAAATTCCTGTTGATTTAGCCATGTCTCATGACGGTACTTCTCCTCCAGCAATAAAAACCTTTGAAAAAATTGCTGATAAAGTATGGGATCGTGAGAAAATAGTGATTGTATTTGATCATAATGTTCCTGCAAATACTATTGGTTCTGCTGAATTTCAAAAAGTATGTAGAGATTTTATAAACAAACAAAAGATAACACATAACTATATTCATGGTGAGGGAATATGCCATCAAGTATTACCAGAGAAAGGTTTGATAGAACCAGGTAAAGTTATAGTGGGTGCAGACTCACATACCTGTACTTATGGTGCTTTTGGCGCATTTTCCACAGGGATGGGCGCTACAGATTTAGCAATGGTGTATGCTACGGGTAAAACATGGTTTATGGTTCCCGAAACCAACCAAATAACCATAACCGGCACACTCCCCGAATTTAGCGCGCCTAAAGACATTATACTGAAAATCATTGGCGATATAGGAATCGCAGGCTGCACCTATCAAACAGCAGAATTCTGCGGAGAAACAATTGAAAAAATGGGCGTGGAAGGAAGAGCCACCATATGCAACATGGCCATTGAAATGGGAGCGAAAAACGGAATAATGCAACCTAACAAAGAAACCATAAACTACATCTGTAAAAAAACCAAAAAAACACCATCACAACTAAACATTGTTAAATCAGATAAAAATACAGATTATAAAAAAGAACTTACATTTAACATAGATAACTTAGAACCACAAATTGCTTGTCCACATGATGTAGACAACGTTAAAAACATCTCACAAATACACGATACAAAAATCGACCAGGCAGTCATAGGATCATGTACCGACGGCAGATTATCTAACCTAAAAGACGCAGCAGAAATACTAAAAGACAACAAAATCAACCAAGATACAAGACTTTTAATCCTACCTGCTTCACAAGAAATATACAAACAATCCATAAAATACGGATATATACAAACATTCATCGACGCTGGAGCAATCATATGCAACCCCGGATGCGGACCATGCCTAGGAGGGCATATGGGCGTGCTTTCAAAAGATGAAACCGCAATTTCAACCACCAACCGAAACTTTAAAGGACGAATGGGAGATCCACAATCACAAGTATACCTAGCAAATGCCCAAGTAGTAGCAGCATCCGCAATTAACGGAACCATCACTGATCCCAAAGACCTATAAACAAAAAAAAAGAAATAATAAAATTTAACAAATAAGAAATCACTATTATGAAAAACAAAAACCAATCCAATCAAAAACTTATAGAAAAAATAAACACACTAGAAAAAGAATATGGCTCATCTTTTTCAAACACACAAAAAATTTTACTTACAACAGACGGATCCATCACCACAATACTAGATGTCTTATACGGCAAAATCAATCTATCAACCATAAAACAACAAATAAAAAAATCAACAAAAGAAAACGCAAAACTACTAAATATCTGCGAAAATGAACAAATAAACCATAGAGAAATTATAATGCATGAAAAAAACAATAACCAACCACTAATTTATGCATACTCACTTATACCTATAAAAAACCTCACACCCGAAGTTAAATATGATCTAACAAAAGCAGATATACCCATCGGAAGAATATTAAAAAACTATAATTTTGAATCTAGAAGAGAAATAAAAAATATCTACATACAAAAACCAAACCCCACACTTAAAAAAATCTACAATACAAATGAAAAATTCCTATCAAGAGAATACAACATAATACAAAACAACAAAATTCTAATGTGGATTAAAGAATCATTTCCTACCAGCTATTTCCAATAAACACACACCCCCTTCGAAAAAGAGTAATAAAAGTAAATAAATTATTTAATAATATTATTAATCTATAATTATATAGGAGCACTATTAAAAAATGGGAGTTAAACTAAAAGATATAATTAAACCTGAAACTATAAATTTCAGAGATTTAGATGGAAAAACCATAGCTATTGACGCTTTCAACACCCTATATCAATTTCTATCTATAATCAGACAAAAAGATGGCACGCCATTAATGGATGAAAATGGAGAAATCACTTCACATTTAAGCGGAATATTATATAGAAATTCATCAATAATGGAAAATGGAATAAAACCCATTTATATTTTTGATGGCCAATCACCTGAACTTAAACTAGAAACCCAGCAAGAGCGAAAAGAAATTAGAGAAGAATCTGAAAAAAAATGGAATGAAGCACTAGCCCAAGGTGATGAGGCTGAAGCTCGGAAATTTGCAATGCGATCTTCCCAATTATCCCCATATATTATTGAATCCTCTAAAAAGCTTTTAAATATGATGGGAATTCCATATGTAGAAGCATACAGTGAAGGCGAATCACAAGCAGCATACATGGTCCAAAAAGGAGACGCATGGGCAGTAGGATCACAAGATTATGACTGCCTTCTATTCGGAGCAGATCGAATGGTTAGAAATCTAGCTATAAAATCTAATTTAGGCAATCCCGAAATGTTCCAACTAAAAAAAGTTTTATCTAATCTTCAAATCACAAGAGAAGAATTAATCAAAATGAGCATAATCATTGGAACAGATTTTGATCCTGGACTTAAAAGAGTGGGCGCCAAAACCGCGCTAAAATACGCTAAAAAAGGATTATTAAACGAAAAAATAAAATTAATAGACAACTACGAAAAAATCGAAGATATATTCCTAAACCCTTCCATCAACAAAAAATATTCATTAAAATGGAACAAAGCCAATAAAAAAGACATTATCAATTTTTTATGCGACAAACACGGTTTTTCTGAAAATAGAGTCTCAAACGCAGTGGATAAAATTAAAAATCCCACCTCTAGTCAAAAAAGCTTAGAAGATTGGTTTTAATACGGTGGAAATCCTTCACCAAAAACCAAACTTGCATATTTAATAGCCTGATCTGCTTGTTTTCTATAATCTTTATATATCTTTTCTTCAAAATATTCACGATTAGGAGAACTAGCTATTAACTTCAACATATACATATATAAACTATATGCATTTTTAAAACTAAAATTATACTTTTCAACAATATCTGCATTTAATTTCTCCAAACATGGAAATTCTAATGTTTTACATACATCATATCTATTAAAATATTTTTTTCTTATTAATGGTGAAACCGAACTTACAAGCACATACTCACCCAAATCAATAAGCGGAGGCACTCCTGTTTTTTTAATCCTATTAAATGATGTTAATTTTTTGAAATTTTCAATATTATAACAGTGAAGTTCAGTATAAAAATCAGGATTTAGTAATGTGATTAGATTTAAAATTTTTTCACCTATTTCAGATTGATAATATGTTTTATCTATAGTGGATATATATCTTGTTTTATCAAAATTATAAATATATATTTGTCCAGATGCAAAATCCGATCTCTTTAGTGCTTGGAAAAATTTTATTGTGGTTTTTCCTTCATTTCCATGAATACCGCCAATAAATAACTTTGTAGGTCCTTCTCCATTATCAATATATCTATAATAACTCATAAAAAAAAAAGAGGATATTTTTATTTGATTATGTTCCTTCTTGCCAGTTATTCATATATTCTATTTGACGTTTAGATAAATCATCAATTTCTATATCCATTGATTTTAGTTTTAATCTAGCAACAGTATAATCAATCTTATCAGGTGCTTTTTGAACATCTATATTTAAATTATTATTGAGAATATATTTTGCAGATAATGCTTGTACTGCAAAGCTCATATCCATGATTTCTGCGGGATGTCCTTGTCCACGAGCAGCTGCTAAATTAACTAATCTTCCATCTGCCAATAAGTAAATTTTACGCCCATCCTTCATTGTGAATTCTTCAATACTTTCACGAACTTCACATACACTACTAGATTGTTCTTCTAAATCTTTACGATTTATTTCTACATTAAAATGACCTGAATTTGCCAGCATACATCCATCTTTCATATATTGAAAATCATCTCCATGTATAATATTTATATTACCCGTTACTGTAATTATTAAATTGGCTTCTTTTACCGCTTCACGGATTTTCATAACCCTAAAACCATCCATCCTAGCTTCTAAAGCCCTTATAGGATCAATTTCAGTCACTATAACATTAGCTCCAAGCCCTTGTGCACGTGTAGCTATTCCACGACCACACCAACCATAACCACAAACCACAACAGTTTTTCCAGCTATTAACATATTTGTAGTTCCCATAATAGCATCAAAACTTGATTGACCTGTACCATACCTATTATCAAACAAATATTTAGTATAAGCATCATTAACTGCAATAACAGGAAATTTTAAAGCATTATCATCATTCATAGATTCTAACCTATGAACTCCTGTTGTGGTTTCTTCACATGCTCCCCTAATATTTTTTAAAATATCTTTTCTTTCATTATGAGCCACCATAATCATATCTGCACCATCATCAATAATAATATCAGGTTTATGATCTAAAACTGCATTTATTGTTTCATAATATTCCTCATCATTTTGACCTCTCCATCCATATATATTAAGACCCTGTTGTATTCCACCTGCAACTGCATCATCATGTGTAGATAAAGGGTTACATCCAGTCATAGCTACTTCTGCTCCTCCAGCTTGTAATGTAAGTCCTAAATTAATTGTTTTAGGTTCTAGATGAAGACATGAACCAATAGTAATTCCTTCAAACGGTTTTGTTTGTTCAAATTCTTTTTTAATATGTTCAAGAACAGGCATATGCTTTTGAACCCATTCAATTTTTTTAACTCCATCTTGGGCAAGAGAAATGTCTTTTATTTTACTCATAAATTATATTCTCCAATTATATTATTTTTAAAACAATTTAAATGGTTAATTAATAATATCTTTAGTTAAACTTATTATTAAATAATTGATATTTTAATATTATATTTTTTATAAAAATTAATTAATGTTAAATTTGCGAAACATATATATTATATAAAGATTTATAAATAATAATGTCTAATGCCGGGGTGGCTCAGCTGGTTAGAGCGCACGGCTCATAGGGTAATTTAGCAGTGCTCTGACAATTCCTGGGATACCGTGAGGCCGCGGGTTCGAGTCCCGCTCCCGGCATCTAACTAAAAAACCCA
>CANQZY010000037.1 GCA_947628455.1 uncultured Methanobrevibacter sp. | reverse complement strand
GGGTTCGAACCCATGGCCTTCCGGTTATGAGCCGGGCGCTCTACCTGGCTAAGCTATGGGCCCATGGGAAAGCGCCATCGACAGGGCTCGAACCTGTGACCAATCGGTTAACAGCCGAACGCTCTACCTACTGAGCTACGATGGCATAAAAAGATAAAAAACCCAATCTTAACCAAATAAAAGCCCATTTCACATATTGTCTAAAATCTTATAAGACTTCAAACAGTTAATAGAATATATAATCACATTACTATATAAAGTTTTTTGTCAAAACACTATCACACTAAAAAAATTAATATGATAAGTTCCTATAATTAAATTAGTACAATGTATTATATAACCTTAACTGATTTATTTATAAACTGAACTAATATGAATGAAAACCTACTAAAACAAATAAACAAATCCAACAAACTAACACTTAAAAAACATGGCGACACTATTAGTCTTGAAAGGGCTATTTTCTTATCATGGTGGTGTGATAAAGGAGATTGTGCATTCTGTTATATGAGTACTCAAAAAAACAAAATTAAAGACCCTATTAAAGCTAAAAGAAAAATACAAAATATTTATGCTGAAGCAGAAATGTGTAGTCGGCTTAATTGGAATATTGAATTTCTATCAGGAGGAAATAAATCAATTAAAACAGCTCAAATAAAAGAAATAGCCACTAACATACAAAAAATCACTGGAAAAGGAGTATGGCTAAATATAGGAACAACACAAGATTTAGATAAATACGGCAGTGAAATTGAAGGTATTACTGGGGCTGTAGAAACCGTAAACCCCCAATTACACAAACAAATATGCCCATCTAAAAATATAGAAGACATTACCAATATGCTTGAAAAAGCAGAAGATTTAGGGTTTAAAAAATCTATTACAATTATTTTAGGATTAGGAGAAACAATAGAAGATTTAGATTATCTAATTGATTATATTAAAACAAATAAAATAGATCGTATTATTTTTTATTCATTAAACCCTCACAAAGAAACAATTTATGCAGAAACATCACAACCAGCATCACTATATTATAGTGAAGTAGTGACCAATATAAGATTAAAATTTCCAGATATTGAGATAATATGTGGAACATGGATAGATAATTTAGCAAACATTGGAATATTAATATTAAGTGGTGCAAATGGAATTACTAAATTTCCTTTATTTAAAATGTTTGGGACAAAATATGGCAAAAGAGTAGAACAAGAAATATTATACGCAAATAGAAAAATAAAAGGAACATTTACAGATAAAACTAAATTAGGTCCAGAATATAGTAAAATAAGCCCAGAATATGATAAATTCATAAAAAGATATGTTAAAGAATCATTAAAAAACAAATATTAAAGTGGAATTTTTAAAATGTTAGAGTTTATAGTAAAAGTATCTGTTTTAATAGTATACTCCAAAGTTGAAGAATCTATAATAAAAGGATCTTCTAACATAACTTCCACACCATAATCTAGTTTAATATCCTCTAATGATGGAATTGGTAATTTAAATTTCGTTTCAACTTTACTATAAGGTTGAATCTCATCAAAAAAATGAACATGAAATTGAGCTAAACCCTTAACATCTTTCAATAGAAATTCACTATCATTTTGAACAACCCAATTTATTTCAATTTCCTTTTTATCACCAATGTATAAAGGACCATATTGTAAAAACTTTATTTTTGATCTATTCATATTATCATCTCCTATTTATTTATATAATACTATTTTACAAAATAAAATTTAAATACTAATTATTTTGATTATCTTATATATTAATTTAAATTTTATAAAATCTAAATATAAAAAAGAATTATTTGACAAAAATATTAATTTGAAAATTCTTTTTAATATCCATTTAATTAATGAAAAGTTTATTAATAAATTTTCATAAATAAATAAATTATAAAAGTATTTTTTGATATATATTTGGGGGAATTTATTATTAGTGTTAAGATGAAATGTGGACTTGAAATCCACGTGCAATTAGAAACTAAATCAAAGTTATTTTGTGATTGTCCAACAAATTATCAGGAGACTCAACCGAACACCAATATATGCCCAGTTTGTTTAAATCAACCAGGAGCAAAACCTCATCCAACTAATGAACAAGCATTAGAAAATGCTTTAATGATTGCTTTAATGCTTAATTGTAAAATTAATAAAGGATTCGCTTATTTTATGAGAAAACATTATGATTATCCAGACTTACCCTCTGGATATCAAAGAACATCAGTTCCTATTGGATTTGAAGGTGACTTAAATGGAATTAGAATAAGAGAAATCCATATTGAAGAAGATCCTGGACAATATAAACCAGATAGAGGTATTGTTAATTTTAATAGGTCTGGAATTCCGTTAGTTGAAATTGTAACTGAACCTGATATTCAATCTCCAGAAGAAGCACGATCTTTTTTAAATGAGTTAATTCGTGTTCTTCAATATAGTGGAAGTGCCCGTGGTGAAGGAACCATGAGAGCTGATGTCAATATCTCAATTGAAGGTGGAAACAGAGTAGAAATGAAAAATGTGAATTCTATTAAAGGAGCCTATAAAGCATTAAAATTTGAACTTATACGTCAAAAAAATCTCATGAAAAGAGGAGTTGAAATCAAACAAGAAACACGTGCTTATCTTGAATCTCAAATGATTACTGTTGGTATGAGATTAAAAGAAAATGCTGATGATTATAGATTTATTCCTGATCCAGATCTTCCACCAATGGAGTTAACACAAGAACAAATTGATCAAGTATTAGAAATTATGCCTGAAGCACCACATAATAAAGTAAAAAGATTCATGAAAGAGTATAATATTGACGAAGAGACAGCTAAAGTTTTAACTTCTGAGCTTGATTTAGCATTATGTTATGAGGAAGTTGCTAAACAGGTGGATTCTAAATTTGCAGCTAAATGGATGAGAGATGAACTTAAAAGAGTGCTATCATACAATAAATTAAACTATAATGAAAGTAAAATAAGTGTCAAAAGTATGGTAGAATTTTTAAATCTATTATTAAACAAAGAAATTACCAATAAAGCAGGTCAGAGAATTATTGAACAAATGCCAAATAATAATAAGTCCCCTAAAGAAATAGCTGAAGAAATGGGATTAATTGGTGTTGTTGAAAAAGATAGTGTTCTTGAAGCTGTTAAAATAGCTATAAATGAGAATCCTAAGGCAGTGCAGGACTATTTAGATGGTCAAAAAGCTTCTATTAATTTCCTTGTGGGTCAGGTTATGAGGATCACACGTGGGAAAGCTGATCCAAGTGAGACTGTAGAACTATTAAAACAAGAAATAAAAGATTGAAGTAGGAGAGAGTAGTTTAAATGGCTAAAAAGAAATCCTATGTAAAAGATTATATGACTAAGGATGTTATAAATGTTACTCCTCAAACTCCGACTAAAGATGTAATTAGGATAATGAAAGAGAGTGGTCATAATAGTTATCCTGTAGTTGATAAAAATATATTAGTTGGGATGGTAACGTCATTTGATATTTTGTTAAAAGACTGGGCGGATCAAGTAAAAGATCTAATGACTACTGATTTGGTGGTGGCCAATGAAGATTTATCCATAAATGATGCATCACGTGTAATGTTTAGACGGGGGATATCTCGAATGCCTGTAATTAATAAAAAGGGAGAATTGGTGGGTATCATAACTAATACTGATATGGTACGATCACATATTGAGCGTTCAACTCCTAATAAAGTAGATTATTTTAAAAGCACGATGGAACAGTTATATGGGATTAAAGCTAAATTAAAACATATGGAGGTAGAAACAGATAATTTACGCCCAACACAGGATAAAGTTTATGCAGATGAGCTTGAAGGGCGGGCATATGAGTTAAAGAGAGGTTTGGCTGAACCTGCGATTGTTGTGAAAACAGGGTCCCGATGGATACTAATTGATGGGCATCATAGATCGGTGGCGGCTAAAAGACTTGGATACGAGAAAATAGATGCTTATGTTATTGATCTAGAAAAGGATATACATTTGGGAATGGAAAAAACAGCTGATAAAGCAGGTATAAAAACATTTGATGATATAGAAATAATTGATGATGATCAACATCCATTAATAGCATTAACTGAGACTATTAAAGATCAAAATTAGAGGAATAAAAAATATGCAAGATGAAATTTTGAGAGAGTTATATGTAGTTTTAGAAACCCGTAGAGATCATCCTATTGATTCATATACATCTAAGATAATGCAAGATAGTGATAAAAAAGCAGAGGATAAGATTTTAGAAAAGATATCTGAAGAAGCGGGGGAAGTTATAATAGCTAGTAAAAATAAAGAAAATCTTGTTTATGAATCTGTTGATTTAATGTTTTTTACTCTGCTTAATTGTGTTTATCATGGGATATCTATAGATGAATTATTTGAAGAGTTTCGAAGAAGAAGAAAATAATATATTTATTATGATTGAATGGTTTATGGTTTAAGTTTTATTTTTTATAATTTTAGTATATTTTATTTATTAAATTTCTCTATTTAATAATTATTATTCAAACATTATTGATGTTATTATTGTTAATGCGAATACTGCTGCTCCAAATCCATTATCAATATTTACGACAGCTATTCCTGGAGCACATGATTGTAACATGGCGTTTAATGCGACTTCACCATTTTTACCTATGCCGTAGCCAATTGATGTTGGAACAGCGATAACTGGCACATCAACTAGACCTGCAACTACTGTGGGTAGAGTGCCTTCCATTCCTGCGCAAA
Source organism: uncultured Methanobrevibacter sp. (assembly GCA_947628455.1). GTDB lineage: Archaea > Methanobacteriota > Methanobacteria > Methanobacteriales > Methanobacteriaceae > Methanocatella. Next base: position 5,630 of record CANQZY010000037.1, on the reverse strand, counting down.
CAATGATAATTTTAACTTCTTTTTCAATCATGTCTGCTATTTGTGGGAAAAGTCTATGGATTCCTGCTACACCTATATCATATGAAGTGATAACTTTACATCCTCCTTGTTCAAGTATAACTTTAGCTTCTTCTGCTATGTTAATATCTGATGTGCCTGCAGTAATAATGCCAACTTTACTATTAAGTTCAATATCTTCATGGGATGGTGTTTTAATAACTAAGATTTCACCTCTTTTATTATAATCTAAAATGTAGCCTTCTTCGATTAATTGATGTAGGTCATTTTCTAGTTTTAAAAATCTATTATTGGATAATTTAGTTATTATTAAATTATCTTCAGATTTGTTTTTAAAATAATTTTTAATAATTAATAATAAATCATGATAAGATTTCCCTTCACTGTATATTGCTTCAGGAAATCCTGTTCTAAAATTTCTTGTTTTGTCAAATTTAGCTAAGTCTTCTAATTCTAGTATATTATTGGCTTTTAATTTTTTTTCACATTCCTTTAATGTAATTTTACCTTGTTTGAAATCTTTTAAAATCTCTTTCATGTTAATCAGTAAATTATTTATTAAGAGTATATAATATAAATTTATGGTAATGGAAAAAATACTTGTTGAAGGAATAGTTCAAGGAGTAGGTTTTAGACCCTATGTTTATAGATTAGCTAATCAAATGAAAATAAAAGGCTATGTAAAAAATCTGGGGAATATAGTAGAAATTGTTATTGATTCTAATTTTGAAAATTTTAAAGAAAGGTTGGTGAATGAATTACCATCAATAGCTGATATAAATACGATAAAAACTTTTAATATTTCTGATAGACATTTTGATGATTTTAAAATAATTAAAAGTAGTGATAGTTCTATTGGGAATTCTACTATTCCTCCAGATGTTGCTATTTGTGGTGAGTGTTTAAAAGAAATTCGAGATTGTTATAATAGGCGATATAAGTATCCTTTTAATGCTTGTACTGAATGTGGGCCTAGATTTAGTATAATAGATAATGCGCCATATGATCGTATAAATACTTCAATGAATAAATTTCCACTATGTGATGATTGTTTAGATGAATATGAAAATTCTGATGATAGAAGATATCATGGAGAAGCAATATGTTGTAATAATTGTGGTCCTGAAATTAGTATATATTCAAAATCTAAAAAGATAAACGTGGGTAATCCAATTAAGAAAGCTGTAGAAGAGTTGGGTAAAGGGAAGATAGTGGCTATTAAAGGAATTGGGGGTACTCATTTGGCTGTGAATGCATATGATGATAAAGCTATTAATAAACTTCGTGAAAGATTAAATAGGCCTAATCAAGCGTTTGCAGTAATGAGTAGGGATCTTGAAACAGTAAAACAATATGCTATTATGAATGAAAGTGAAAAAGATATTATTCTTTCAAGACAAAGACCTATTGTTATTTTAAATAAAAAGAAGAATAATGATTTTCCTGATTGTTTAACTCCTGGACTTCATAATATTGGTGTAATGTTGCCTTATTCACCAATACATTACTTGTTATTTGATGAAAGTAATATTGATACATATATAATGACATCGGCTAATATTCCTGGAGAACCTATGATTATTGAAAATAAAGATATTATAAATCTGGAGATGGCTGATTATAGTTTAATACATAATCGTGAAATAATAAATCGTTGTGATGACTCTGTTGTTCGGTTTAGGAATGATGAATTATCATTTATTAGGCGTTCAAGAGGGTATGCGCCAATGCCTTATAAAATAAGTGAAAAGTATAATATTAATGATTTTAATGTTCTTGCGTTAGGTCCAGAATTAGATGTTACATTTTCTATTGCAACTGAAAATTTAATATATCCCTCACAGCATATTGGAAATACTAATAACTTAAAAACATTGAATTTTTTAAAAAGTGCTATAAATAATTTGGAGAATATTTTAAAGATTGATAGTTATGATTTAATTGTGAGTGATAAACATCCTAATTTTTTTACTACTAAATTAGCTCATCAAATAGCTGAAAAATATGATTATGAGTTTTTAGAAATTCAGCATCATCATGCTCATGCAGCTAGTTTACTTAATGATAATGATCTTGATGAAGCTGTTATAATTGCAAGTGATGGTGTAGGTTATGGTGATGATAAAAATATTTGGGGTGGCGAAATATTGTATAGTGATGTTAAAAGTTATAAAAGGTTAGCTAGTCTTGAACCTCAATTAATGCCTGGTGGGGATATTAGTACTCAATATCCTGTGAGAATGCTTGCATCAATTCTTTCAAAACAGTATAATAAAGAGGAATTGGAAAAAATATTGAAAAATGATTATGTTGATTTGTTTAAATATGGATCTGAAGAAATTGATGTGATTTTGAGTCAATTAGAAAATAATTTTAATATGAATATTACGACTAGTACGGGTAGGGTATTGGATTCTATTTCTGTTGGTTTGGGTATTTGTAGTGAGAGAACTTATGAGGGTGAATGTTCTATGAAACTTGAAAGTGTTGCTTATGGTGCTAAAGGGGAATTAGATATTCCTTTTACTATAGAAAACAATCAATTAAATACATCAAGTATTGTAAAAGATGCTATTAATCTTTTTCATAAAGGTGAAAGTAAAAGAGAGATTGCTGCTGCTAGTCAAAAATCATTAGCTGAAGGTTTAGCAGAATTAGCGATTAGAAATGCTAAGAATGTAGATACTATTGGTGTTACCGGTGGGGTGTTTTATAATGAGGCTATTAGTAAATATATTAGGGATTATGTTTTAGATAATAGTTATAATTTTATTCAGCATAAAAATACTTGTGCGGGTGATGGTTCTATTTCTTTAGGTCAAGCGATAATTGCAAAAACTAAAAAAGAATAATAAAATTATTTTCTATGTTTTAGTGTTCGTTCAAGTATGTATTCTGCTCTTTCTTTAAGATTATTGTATACTCTTATTTGGTTTTTTAATTCTTCTATTGCTTCTAGTTGACCATTATCTATTCTTTTTTCGATGTCTAGTAATTTAGACCATTCATCACCAGATGGTAGTTGGGGTGTTGAAAACATGTCTTCATTTATTTTGATATCAAAGTTGTTTTTGTTGATTGTTATGTTAATGTTTACTTCATGTGGCATGTCGTAATATTTTCGGGGTCTTCCTCTTATGATTTTTTTATATGAGGATTCTAATATTCCTATTTCTTCCATGGCTCTTAAATGTGCTATGATTGCTTTTTGGCCTATGTTTAGTTCGTTTGATATTTCACTTACAAACATTGGTTCTTCTCTTAGAAGATTTATTATGTCTCTACGTGTTTTACAACCCATTAAATCAAATACATCATCCATGTTAATATCATCATTGTATTGATTAATATTTCCAGTGATGTTTATTCCTTTTTTTGATTTTGAAAAGTTATTAACTGATTTTTTAGAAGAATTTTTTGTGGAATCACTATTTTTCATGTTTTATATGTTTTGTATCGAAACCTTTATATAACCTTTGGTTACTATAATAGTATATAAGAGAAATGTAACTTTTTGTTACTTTAATATTTGGGTAAAAAAATAAGTTCAAATTAAATATAGTCATTGTTATATATAAAAAGAATATTAAACCATTTTCCTATAAATCCATAAATTTTTCCCAAAAAGCCCGAATATTTTCTAAGGAAGTATCAAAAAGAAAAAGAAAAACATTCTCTTACAATGACTATATAACATAAAATTATAAGAAAGTGAATATTGTAATCCTAAAAAATATAAAAAAAACTTTTGTAGGTGAATAAATGGCTAATGATAAAAAAGAAGAACAAAAAAAAGAGGATGAAAACTGTGAAGATCCTATAGAAGAATCTACTCTTGAAGATTTATCGTCAAAAGAAGATGAAATAAATCAACTTAAAGAAGATCTTCAAGCACAACAAAAAAAGACAGAGGAATACATATCATACAGCCAAAGACTTCAAGCAGATTTTGATAATTTTAAAAAGATTAATGAAAAACAAAACAAAGAAATTATCAAATATGCTAATGAGAATCTAATTTCCAACATTTTAGATAGCTATGAAGACTTAGGAAGAGCTTTAGATAATTCTAACACATTTGAAGAATTAAAAGAAGGGGTTGAATTAATAAACAATAAATTAAAAGACACGCTCAGCAAAGAAGGATTAGAAGAAATACCTGCAAAAGGTGAGAAATTTGATCCCTTTAAACATGAAGCTCTAATGGTTGAAAATGATGAAAAAACAGAAAATGGATATATCATAGAAGAATTAATGAAAGGTTATACTTTTAAAGATAAAGTTATTAAATATTCAAAAGTTAAAGTATGTAAAAAATAAGAATTAATAATTTATTATAATATTTGGTGATAATTATGGCAGATAAAAAAGAAAAAATAATAGGAATTGATTTAGGTACAAGTAACTCAGCAGCTGCAGTTCTCGTAGGGGGAAAACCAACAGTAATACCTTCAGCAGAAGGAGCAAGTCAATATGGTAAAGCATTTCCAAGTTATGTTGCTTTCACAGATGATGGTCAAATGTTAGTAGGTGAACCAGCAAGAAGACAAGCAATTACTAACCCAGAAAACACAATAAGCGCAATAAAAAGAAGCATGGGAACAGATCATAAAGTAAAAGTACATGGAAAAGAATATTCTCCACAAGAAATCTCAGCTTTTATATTACAAAAAATTAAGAAAGATGCAGAATCATTCTTAGGTGAACCTGTAGAAAAAGCAGTGATCACAGTTCCAGCATATTTTGATGATAACCAAAGAACCGCAACTAAAGATGCAGGAACAATTGCAGGACTAGACGTTGTAAGACTTGTAAATGAACCAACAGCCGCAAGTCTAGCATATGGTATAGACAAACAAGAAGAAGATGATATAAATATTATGGTATACGATTTAGGTGGGGGAACATTAGATGTAACCATAATGGAATTTGGAGGAGGAGTATTTGAAGTAAAATCAACCAGTGGAGACACACAACTCGGTGGAACAGATATGGATAATGCTATCTTAAAATACTTATCTGATGAATTCGAAAAAGAAAATGGAATCAACTTAATGGAAGATGACCAAGCTGTACAAAGACTAAGAGAAGCAGCAGAAAAAGCAAAAATAGAACTATCAACAACATTAACTACTGAGATAAACCTTCCATTTATTACTATGGGAACAGATGGATCACCTAAAAATCTAATCATAACCCTTACTCGTGCTAAATTAGAAGAATTAGTGGATGATATTGTTAAAAAATCAGGAAAACCAATGCAACAAGCATTAGACGATGCTAAAATGAATAAAAACGATATTGATAAAATCATTCTTGTTGGTGGACCTACTAGAATGCCAATTGTTCAAGAATATGTAGAAAAATTCATAGGAAAACCAATTGAACGTGGTATTGACCCTATGGAATGTGTATCTATAGGAGCATGCATACAAGGAGGAGTACTAGCAGGAGAAATCAAAGATTTAGTACTTTTAGATGTAACCCCACTATCCCTAGGTATAGAGACATTAGGAGGAGTATCAACCACATTAATCGATAGAAACACAACTATACCAACTAAAAAAAGTCAAATATTTTCCACAGCAGCAGATAATCAACCATCAGTAGAT
>CANQZY010000036.1 GCA_947628455.1 uncultured Methanobrevibacter sp. | reverse complement strand
CATAATCAATAGCTACAAACATTCTATTTTTATCTACACCTTGTTTTGCTAAGATTGCAATATCTTTAACAATGTTAGAATAAACATTAGCTTCTGTACAATCTTCTTGTTCTGATGCTGTACCTTTTAATAACGTTGCAATGGCATCGTCTTCTAAGGTCTTAGCAGTAGAATAAGCTCCACTTTCTAATCTTTGAGCTACTAAATTATCAGGAACTGCACTAGCTTCATATCCGTCAATAAGCTCATTAATTGCTTTATGCTTATCTACTAGAATGTCTTCATAAGAAGTAGCACTTTGACTTAACTCTACTCCTGATTTAACATCATAATCAGATATTTTAACATCCATTTCTCTTTTTGGAACCTTAACAGCTCCCGCTACTGGACTACCTTCATAGTCCCTTGAAAAAGTATTTCTAATTTTTAAACTTGGTCTCATTAATTTAATAATTGCATTGGCATATCTTTCTTGTCTTTCATGAGTACCATTTGCTTCAATTGCATTAGCCTTTTATCATCACTCCTTTTCTTTTTAATTAAAGGCTTCCGGATGCTTTTCTTCTAATATAGCAAGAACCCCATCCTTCTCAATTTTAGTAGTGTTTGAAACAGGAATCCCAGTTGTTTTTGAGATATTCGCCGTCTCTTCTTTTTGAAGGTATTTTGGATTATCCTTTAAGAAACTTTTTAAGTTATCTTCAAAATCACCTTCCATTTTTGAAACCGCAAATTGAACATAATCAGCATATTCCCTATCAACATTTGCTTTTAAAACTGTTATTTCTTGTTTTAAAAGCACATTTTCATTAGTTGCATTAGTATATTTCTGATTTAGTTCATTTTGTTTTTCTGTTTCAGTTTTTTGACTTTCTTTCCAATCATTGTATGCTTTTAATTCTTCTTTGCTAGGAACCTTTTTTCGTTCTTTAGCTAGAATTGCATTAACTTCTTCCTGAGTAAAAGTCTTAACCTCAGTTGTCTCATTTTTTTCTTCTGTTTGAGTAACAGGAGCCTCATTTTTTTCTTCAGTATGAGTAACTGTTTCTTGTTCGTTTTCCATAAACGACCTCCTCCATTTTTAATGGGTAATAAAGTAATTCCCACACCTTAATTTCTTTAAAGTCTGATTAAGTAAAAGACATAATAAAAGAACATATTTCTATGCTACTTAGTGCTAATTATAAGCACTGTGAAATCTATCCAGCCCTCTTATCCCTGAATAATAGACTTCACACTACCTATAAAGTAGTGCATAATAAAAACACCAAATAAGGTGTTTAATATTTAATAATAGTATTATTTCTTTTTTATAATCATTTCTTCATTTTCCCATTGGTCTTTCAGTTTTCTTGGTGGTGGCATTTCTTTACCCGTTTTTTTCTTATAATTATCTCTAATCTTTTTTTGCTTTTCTGTTAATTTTATCATTTGATAACCTCCAAAATAATTTTATCATTAACAATGTCTATAACTTTATAATTTAAATTCCTTCCTAATAATAATTCGGCCTCAAATTCATATGCTCCATTATCTCCTATATACAAACTTGGTGTCCTTTTAGGAACTCGTATTTCTAACATTATAGCATTTTCTTTATCTTCCATAAAGGTTTTTGCTATATTTTCATTTAAAGAAGTACTACAATACATTTTTAATGAAAATTCATCACCAACTTTAAGATCACTATAATATTTTTTAGAAGTTCCTCTATATGTAATTACATCATCAACTAAATCATATTTTAAAATTGCATTATCTATATCTTTTGTAATTTCTTTTCCTATTTTATAATCAGGATACTTTCCATTTAAATAATCATTAATATCTTGATATGCTCCCATTGAGTATGCATCTATTGCTTCTCTTTCAGAAGGATTAAATTTTTTATATGCTTTATTGCTAGAATTTTGTCTGCTTTCTATTTCAGAAGATGTCAACTTTTTGTAACTATGTCTATTTGATTTGGAAACTATTTTATTACTTCCTATCCATTCATTAGCAGATATTCTAGTTCTTCCAGCCTTATCTAAAAACTCAAGATATTCTTTTCGATAATCAGATAATTGGCTAGTTTTCTTTCTAATGTATTCTGATTCAGCATTAGTTTGTTTAAGCATTTCTATTTCACGCTTTTTATTACGAATCGTTCTCTCATAGAGTCTTTGTTGCTGTTTTTCCATATATGCTTCATCATTTTCTTTTTTAGTAAATTCTTTTTCACGATGTATGGATAATCCCGGAACAAAGGCATATCTTGAATGACCGCAATTAATGCCTAATATTCCATCTGGCTTACCATAAGAAGAATTGCTCCAAGCATAAATCTTAATAGTATTGCCTAAACCGTCTTGAATCGGTGTTGTGTTTCCACTTAAAGAAAATATTTTGCCTTGATCCTCTGCACATAAAGGTCTAGCTCCAATATGTGAACTTATTTCTATATAATCATTACCTGCTAATCGTAACCGTTCTTCTTGGATTCTATTTATTGTATTTTGAGTATTAGACCTAATTAACATTTTTGTATATGCCTCTGGGCTCCATTGTGCACCATTTTTAGCAGTAAATCCTGTTAGTCCTTTTTGAGCTAAATCACTAACTGCTTCTTGCATAGCTTTCATTGAAGTTTTAGTACCTGTTAACACTTGGGTTGATACTTTATTGATTATATCTCTATAGCTCTCACTAGCACTAATTAGCAAGCTATTATTTTGTTTATTAAAAGTAGTTAATATTTCTCTCATAGCATTACTTAAAATACTTTTAACAATAGTGTCTTCTAAATATGGATTTACTTCATTTAATATCCCTGCTTTCACTCCCAAATCAATTATATCTTTATCAATTTCTGTTCCTATTTCTCTAGCTCGCTGAAATATTTTTTCAATATCTTTTTGAGTTTTTCCTGAATATTTAGCTATTATTCTGGCATTTTCTTCTGTTAATCCTCCAAGTTCTTTTAATCTTTCGATTTGCCATTCATTAACTCCACCACTTCCAATTATCCTTTCACCTTTTTCGGTATCCCATTTATCTATTTCCATAGGTTTACCTTTAGATAGTTTTTTCGCTATATTTAAAAGTAGTTCATTTTCCATTTCGATATAATATCTTTCGATTTGATTTTGTAAATCCTCTAGACTCTTTTATATCACCTACTCTAATAGATTTAAAATTTTATTTCTAATATCAATTATCATTTCATTATTATTGGCTATAAAATCACAAATAAACTCATCGTTAAAACTTTGTATATTATTGCAACTAAACTCGTCTAATAAAGCATGCGTTACTTCATGGGTTGCAACCTGTTTTAATTGCTCATCAACTAATGTATTTAATAACCATATTTCTCTATCCGGAAAAAAAGTTATTCCTAAAGTATCTTTCGCATTTTTTTCCATATCTTCTTTACTTTTTTGAATTATTTTCCACGGATGATTCATTATTTGTATTAACATCTGTTTCTCCCTTTTCATTTATACCGAAGAAATCAATTCCTTCAGGCTTAATTATTTTTTTATCTTCATTAATCTTATTTAATTCATCTTGTATTTCAGATTCTTCATAATGTAAATACTTTTTCATAAATTTTTCTTTACTTATTAATCCGGCAGTATATAGGTCAATACCACGTTTAATTAGGGCATCTTCATCTTGAACAATACTGTCGTCGAATGTAATGGAAATGTCTTTATATTTAATATCTTCCATTTCACAAATAACTGCTATTAAATCATATAAGCAATCATATATTGGTATTTGGTGATGGACTTTTGTGCGGTATGTATCAGAATTTTCACTAACCACTTCAGTAGCAGTTTTTAATCCTGAATTATCAAATTTGTAATATCCTGTACCTAAACCTACACTAGCACTCAAATAATTTAATTCCGCATTTATAGCATTAATATGTTCATCAACTCTTAATGTAAAATCAATATCTTTAATAGGTTGATCATCCATTCCCTTGATAGCAACATAAACTTCATCATCTGCATCAAAATAGCTTGCATATACTAAATTATCATTATCATCAACACCAGTAACTTGTTTTTTTACAGTTGTCTGATCTACCAAAATCCTTCGTTTGCCTAACACAAATTCTTTATTAAAACTATCATATTTCGTATCTATATTTTTAAATTTATCAATTTGATTTGCTAGGATGGATAATCCCATAGGACTGTTAGTATCAAAATTATTAGCTATAGGCAATTTCCAAATTTGGAATCGTGGATGTTCAGTTTTTATAATTTCAGGATTTTTTACATTCGGATATAGTTTAGAAAAATCTCCTTCTTTTCCTAATACGTTTTCACTCTTTGAAATATATAATTCGGAATATTTAGTATATTGATGATTACTATACTCATGATAAGTAAGAATCGTAATATATTTTTTCTTGTTGCCATCTCCTTCAGTTGTACGCGAAACAGTGATTATTCCATAAATATATGAATTGGTGTATTTATATGGTAATATAACATCACCGTCAACATAATCAATAATAGTTTGACCATCTTTTTGATATTCTATCGTTGCTCCTGTACCTAAAGCATATACTTTTTCTAAAAACGAAGGAAAATTTACAAAAAAATCGTTTTCTTTATTCTCTAAAATATTTAAAAGAGATTCTGTACTTTTCTTATTATTCAATTTTATTTCTACATTTTCAGACCATTCCAATTTAGAAAAGTCTTCACAAACTTTCTTAGGCATATTAAGCGTTCTGCGCTCTTTTTGACAGCAAGTACCATCAACTTTTTTTACATTGTAATAGTGAAAATCATTTACGTTCCCTCTATACCACTGTTTCCAAATTGCCATCATATCATAAATATTGCCTACCACAACATTAATATTTTTCTTACTTAATGTTTTTTGGATATTATCATATAATTTCTTTATATCACTCCTTCAATCCTAATTTTTCAAGATTATCTTTAACCCAATACTGAAAGTCATCACAAGTATGGTCCGCATAATAGTATGATATATCCTTTGACCATGTATTGTAATATTCTTCTCCACCCACAAATTCCTTTTCGATTTTATCAGGAATCGGTTTACCTTTTTCAATACTCCCATCTTGGTATTGATAATTTTCGACTTCTTTTTTGAATATCTTGTTGTTGCTATTATCTATTGCTCTAAATTTTCCGCGTGCAAGAAAATCTATAGAATAATCGATTAATTCTTCCTTATTTTTTCCTTTGTTTACGGGATGAAATGATTTGCCATAATCTTTATACAATTGATTTCTTATAGCTCCTTCGGCGCTATCTATAGTTTCTTGATCTATTTCGCATTTGTATTTTTTAATCATTGCTATTTCAAACGCGAATATATCTTTTGAATATTCACTAGCAGCTTTTTTCACACTTTTCTCGTGTGGGCTATAATAGTATGTATCAAGTAAATACCAATATCCATCACTACCATAACCATAACAACTACACGTTGTTGCACTTGTTTGATGGCCTCCATCTACAGAAAAATCTAGATATAATATTCTTACTTTATTCTTATCTAAAAAATCTTCTGAAACCCATTCTATATGCTCAGGATTATATATCAAACCTTCTAATCCAATTACTTCTCCCAAATATATCCATCTATAACGTTTATTATCATATTTTTCCAATCTTTTCGCTTCATCTATAGCAATACTTCCTATCCACTCAACTGGGACACTTCTATAATCGGTATGAGAATATAATACATCCGTTCTTGATTTCATCTTTTGAACCCATTTATTTACCCAGTCAAATTTATTTTTGGGAGGATTAAATGAATATAAAGCCATAAACCAATCATTGTTTCCACGTGTAAACGTAGCAATTATCTGATCTACATCTTCAGAATTTTTCCATCCAGTCAATTCTTCAAACCAAACTATTTTTATTAATTTATTTTCATCTATTGTACCTTTAATTGTTTCAAAATCTTCTCCGCCTGCAAAATATATTGTATTTCCGTTTTTAAATTTTATTTCCATAGGAGAAATAGAAGCGGTGTAATGTACATTTTCTATTAATTCTAATCGCTTACAAGCTCTTTTTATTTCTTTATATACGGATTTTCTTAAATCTACTTGATGATTTCTTAATACAACAGCAGAACAATTATCTTCATTTAAACAATTAAATACAACTTTTAAAGCTATCATAGATGTTTTAGTTGAATTTCTGCCACCACTATATATTTGGTGTTTTTTGTGACTATTAAAAGTAGTTCTAAAAGATGGTGCTATTTGTGAACTAATCTTCATTTGCATCACATGGTAAATCATTTATTATAGTTACTTTATTTAAAGTTGTGGCATCTAATTCTGATTTTTCAAACCAATTACTGAAATTATTAATAAGATTAAATTTTGCTCCATTTACTCCATCTCTATCAAATAATCTTTCTTCTACATATTCTTCTACTTTTTGTTTAGCTTGTATAATCGTGTCAAAAAATTCATCATCTTTAGAATAATTTAATAAAGATTGTCTTGTTAATCCTAGCGCATTTGCTAAGCCAGTTATAGTAAAAGGTTTATATTGGTATTTAATAATATTACCTTTGTAATCTACTTTCGGCTCATAACATTTTTTCTTAGAATTATATTTTAATTCTTCTTTAAAACAAGATTCAAAATATTCATCTATTTTATTTTGCATAATATTTTTATCTGTATATTTTTTTGGTGCTCCTCTTTTCTTTTCATCCTTTGATACCACCTCCTCGTATATCATATTGGTTGCAGGGGTTGGATTTGAACCAACGACCACAAGCTAAAGAGACTTGCAAGCTACCAGACTGCTACACCCTGCCATAACAAAATCATTTTTTAATACATTTAGTAATAAATATAAATAGAATAGTTATTAATGCTAGTACTCCTATGTCAGTCAATGTCATTCTTTACACCTCGTTTCACATTTACATACTCGGCAATTTGTTTTATTCTGTTGTTTTTACCGTTTTTGGTTCTTCTTTTACTACAATCTGATATTTTGTACCGTATAATGTAATAAATATTTTTCCATCTTTATCCGGTGTTACTTCAATAATTTCCATAATAAATCCTCCTTTTATTCATACAAAAAAGGACATGCTTATTGTCCTTTTCCATAATCTTACACTATACATATTATCATTAAATTTACTGTATTTTCACTGTATATCATTTATAATTTTCACTACTAAATCTAATTACTTTTTTAACTTCTTTTTTTATCTTCCGATAATGATTTTTCCATATTGTTTGAGTATCTTTGTCAGTCTCGGTTGCTATCTTTTCAATAGCTTTAGAGATTCTAGTGCCATTTACTATAATATCATAATATAATCGATATTCTATACCACTCATTTTACTAAGACTTTCGCTCATATCGTTTAAATATCCTTGTAATTTATTAACAATTTGTTGTTGATATATTAATTCTTCCGCCAAAGATTTACCAGTTCCAATATCCTTTTCGTGCAATTCATGTAAATAAGCTGCCATTTTATCATCGTTTTCTATTTCTTCGTCAACAGTAATCTCTTTTAATTTAGAAGTAATAGGAAAATACTCACAATATAGCTTTTCTTTTTTATCTGTTAACAATCTTAGCCTATGTTTAGCTATTTCTAATTCGCATCGTGTATCAGTATAGCTATGTATAGTAAACATATGCTTCGCCTCCTATTTATTATTGTCATATTTTATAAAAAACAATATTGAAAAAAACGTTATCCACCAATGCTTAAATGTTAAAGCTAAAATTGTAAAACAGATTATTGCTACACAATTTCTTATTTGAGAAATCAAAAAATTTTTATCCATTAATGTATCTAATTCTTTTAAATCGACATTATCTTTTATTTTTAACATATTTACTTCACTTCCTCACCTTGTAAAATTGATAACACATTTTCAAAATATGAATCTGCCACATCATCTAAAACACCTATATATTCTTTTAATAATTTTTTAGCTAAATCAATACGTTGTTGTAAATTGTCATAAACAGTTATTATTTCATTAAAAGCATTTCTATCACCTACATAAACCATTTGTAATTTAGCCATAAATTCTTCCTTAGTCATTTTCTTCATCCCCTATCTTATAATAATTGTTTCTTTTTTAGTAAAACCCACAGTTTTGAGCTATTTTGAGAGAAAATTTCTCCTAAACCCTACAATTTTTATTCCAAATTTAATTTTCTTTTCTAAAACAATTATTTTCAAATTGTTCTTTAGTTAAAATTGTTTTAATATCTTGATTATATATTCCATATACTTCATTTTTAAAAAACAAACATTTTGAACCATCTTCTTCATCTATTCCATCACAGCAATGTATTTGAATATCAGTAACTAACTTACCATTAACATAATCTCCGACTTCAATTAAATCGATAATATTATGGCTTGCTTTTAATACATCATCAAAATATGAACTACTAACATATTCTTTTCCATTTTTAACATTGTCTAAATAATAAACCATGTCTAAAATTCTATTTTCTATTTTTAAAATTTTAGATATTTTTTGTGTATATTCTCTAAATGCAGGTATATAACGAATATACATACCTTCTTGTAAATCTCCTAATTTCATAGTCCAAGTTCCTCGAGTTTATATTCTTTATTTAATTCTAAGCCTTTGTACATTGTTTCTTTTTGAAATGGAAACATATCCATCATATCATTATCTTTTGTTTCTATATGTATATATTCTCTACCAGTTGGAAACCTATTTTTTCTAATAAATTTAATTCTATCTTTAAAAGGTCTAATAACACCGCTTAAATATTTTCTTTCTGCTCCATCAAGTATTGGTTCTTCTACTTCTAAAGTTAGTTTTGTTTTATCTGATAATTTCCTTAATTTTGAAATTTCTTCTTTGGTTAATAAATCACAAAAAACAATGTCTAAAGTAGTGAAAACTTTACCGGTGTCTTTGTTATGAATACATTTTATTTTATTTATATAAACTTCTTTTTCTAATTTCATTTTATTTCACTTTCTCTTTCCCAAAATATAAATTTTGTATATCTTTTTAAATAATGTATTTCTACTTGTATTACTCTATTATTTTCTATTTCAAAAGTTGTATATTCCATCTTGCCATAATAGAAAGTATCACCAGAACACATTTCAATTAATTGGTCTATTATATTACCTAAACACTTATAAGATAAACCTGTTTTATTTACTATTAACATTTTTTATCTCCTAATAATATTTCTAAAATCCTATCACACCTTTTATTTATCTCATCAATAACCTTGTCTTTTTCTTCTAATTGGTGTTGTAAACTAATATTTTGATTTTCTTTTTTCAATAAATAAAGATAATATTCAGTATTAAGAATTGTTTTATCTCCGTCAATATATGTTTCTTTATTCATCTAACCACCCTAATTTTTTACATTTATTATATATTGCTCGTAATTCTTCTAAAGATAAATATTTAGGGTCGCAAACATATTTAAAGGTCATAAAATCTGTTTTAATTTTTTTCTTATTTAAATAAAATATAATTCTTTCATAACCTCTATCTAACATTTTTTGGTAGCATAAGCAATTAAATCTATCGGAATAATCTTTTTCTTTTTCATATCCTAAATCTTCCAATGTAATATCTTTATTCATACCAACCAAGCTCCTTTATTTGTTGAATTATAGCTTTCAATTGTTCAAATTCAAATGAAATATCATTTTTATTAGCATTCGTTACATAAAATATTTTATTTTCAATATAAAATTCATAAATTAAATTATTTTTATTATCTTCAACAATAATTTCTTTAAATTTTTCATCATTTGATTTGTCTATATAATTACAATCTATTTTTTCAAACATTTCTTTAGCATTCATTATTTAACTCCTCAATAATTCCATTAATAAGTTCTGTTAATTTTTCTACAGATTCGTCTAATCTGCCATTGAATAATTTTTCAGCAATATATTCGGGATATTTTTTATCATTTGCATTAAAACCAAAAGCTCCTATTCTCATAACGCTTATAAATAAATAGTAATCTTGTATTCCACCTTGAACGTACCCGGTTTTATTTACCCCATAAGTAAACAAAATATCGTAATGAGTATATATTTCATCAGTCCAACCAATTATAATTGATTCTTTGTTTTTAATATTTTTTGCGATAGCTTTATAAGTATCTTTGCCATTTATGACTTCATCATATTCATTGTAATTCATTATTTATCATTTCCTTTTCAATTCTTGTAATTTATTTAAACATTTTTGATATTCTTCAAAACCATTTAAACCTATTTTTGTTATTTTTGTTTTTTCTTCAAGCCACTTTTCAAATTCAGCTAAAATATTTTCTTTATTAAGTAATTCTTCTTCTCTTTCTCTATCAATAACTGCATAATCACTAATATCAACTAACTTATTTTTGATTTTCATTAATAATCGGTTAAACATTTCCCAATATTTTTCATGATTGTCTCCGTATTCACGCATTTCTGCTTTTGAATTAGACAACCATTTATCTATTTCTAAATTAAAATTATTTATTTTATCTTTTAACTCTTTATTTTCTTTTATAAGCTTAGCATTAGCTACACGTTGTCTTGAATTTCTAGTATCTTTGTTAATATCCCATTGTTTTAAACGTTGATTTTCTTGTTGTAACTGTTTAATTTTAATTTGATTTTGTTGTAATAATTTTACAAATTGAGTTCTTCCAAAATCTTGTGTTTTTTGGTACATTTCTTCATATAATAATTTTTCTTCACTCATCTTTACCACCTATCCTGTTATAAATCTAAATATCCATCTATAAACAAATAAACTAGCCACAAAAC
>CANQZY010000035.1 GCA_947628455.1 uncultured Methanobrevibacter sp. | reverse complement strand
ATAGGTTCTGGTTATGCTGCAAAAGCACAAAATGATGGATTTACTAGTTTTTCTTTTTATTATAAAAATTATCAATTTTTTGCTGATATATTAGATACAGAACAAAATACGTTTGGAATAACAAGAGTTCGAACTATTAAAGAAATAAGTGAGGAGGTTTGGGATGAAACCAATATTACAAGAAATAGTGAAAATATTGAAGACCTTGCCAAAAATGAACAGAGAGTATGGAATTGGAATAATAAATCCTCTAGATACAGAGGAACAAGCATTGAAAATGCTGAACTACTTGAAAGAAAACAGAAACAATCCAGAATTAATGAGAATAGACAGATTGATGAAAAAGGCATTCGAAATAAGCGAGGAGAACTAGGTAATAGTTCTTTTTCTTTTGATGAAAATGCAAAAAGATTTGAAGATTTAAAAAATACAAATAAAATTGAATTTTATAAATCAGATAATATGATAATAATTTCTTTGCTTGATTCAAATAATAAAATTGTTAATGAAATTAATTTATCATCTCGTGATAGTTTAATAAAAGAATTAGGAGAAGAAATTGGAGAATATGTATTTAATAATGCAGTATATGATTACCAAACAATTGATATAGAAAATGATATTAACAATTTAGAAACAGAAAATGATTATTTTATGAATCATAGACCAAACGAAGATGGAGCTACTGCAGATAATTTATCTAATCAAGATATTGATATACCTGGCCCTAAAGATTTATATGAACATCCAGAATATTATTTTCAAATGAATGAAAAATATAGTAAAGAAAGTATGGATGTACTAAAGAAAATAAAAGATAAACCTAATGCTTTTGTTACTATATATCGTGCAACTCCTGGAAATGAAATAAATCCTGGTGACTGGGTAACTTTATCTAAATCTTATGCAGAACTGCATAATAAATCACAATTTAATGGCAAAGCAAATATTGTTGAAATGAATGTTAAAGCAAAAGATATTAGATGGGGTATGGATGATATAAATGAGTTTGGATATTTTCCAACAAAAGAATCTTTATCTTTAAATAGTAAAAAACAAAAAGATTATATTGAAATTGGAACTAATCGTTTAATTAGAAATATGGATGTTGATCAAATAACTTATCAAGAAATAGATGACTTGATTGCATATTCACCATATTCAGAAGAAAATTATATTGATTTAAGTGATGTTGATTTAGATGAAATTAACATGACTGAGGATGAAGTTGATGAACATAATCAACAAGTTTATGAGGATGTTTATAATCAAATAGAAAAAATATTTGAAAAAGAAGGTATATCTCAAAGATATGAACATGGAGAAACAATTTTTGATCGACAAGAATTAGCTATTAAAGGCTATAATGAACTATTAAATTATTTAGATTCTAAAGGAATTAACTACGAAATAAGTAAAAGTACTGATGCAGGGTATGTTCCTAGTATATATATAAAAGATTTTGATGGAAATACTGAATTTAGAATAGCTAATCATGATAATGGTTATGTTGATGATTTTGATATGGTCTATAATGATTCGTATAATCATATTTTTAGTGATAAAGATTATGCTAATTGGAAAGACAATATTTTACCAGTTATTGAAAAAACAGTTGACGATTTATATAATACAGAATCTTTAATTGATAATGAAAATAATTATTCATTAAGCACTAAAGATAACCAAGAAAAAAATTTATTAGATAAAGAAAATCAAATAGCACCTATAAACGAAGATTATCGAGTATATAGTAAAGATATAGGAATTAAAGAAAATTTTGCACCTATTAGAACAGATATAACTCAGAAAGATGCTAAAGCTATTGAAAAACAATATAAAAAACAACCTATCCCAGAAGAATTGCCAAGAATTAATTATGATAATGAAGTAAGTGAACAAGATATTCAAGATAGTTATAAAAATATAAATGAAATTAACGAAAGAAGTATGGAAGAAGTTGGAAATAGAGGTGTTAAATCATATCAATATGAACACCCAGTAGTAAAACCATATTTCCAAGAAATGGCTACTTATATGCTAAGTGATTTAGATAATTCAGTAAAAGGAGAAAGATATGCAACACAGGATTTAGAATTTGGTGGAGTAAAAAGACAAACAACAACTGACATAGCATATTTATTAGATGAGTATAACTATTCTTATGATGATATAAGAAAAGGATTAAATGCTATTATTGAAGATCATGGAGCAGAGAATATTGCTGTTTCAAAAAGATTAGAAATATTAATAAATGATAGACTTTTAAACGGATATAAAGATATGAATGGTTATGATATACCAGCAAATGAAGATTATAAAAATTTACTTGAAAATAGAACTATTACTGATTATTATGATAATCTTGAAATTTATGGATTAAATGACTATACACAAGAAATGCCAGTAAAACCTACAAATACTAGTTACAAGTCAAATAATAAAAATATGATGCAAAATAATAGAAATGTAGCACCTATTAGAAGTGATATAGATTATAATTCATTTGATGATATGTTACCAATAAAAAATGAGTTAGAAAGATTATCAGAGAGAGATGCAGAAAAGTATAAAAAGAAACGAGAAAAATATCAACAACAAATTGAAAATGCAAAAAAAATAAGGAAAGAAAAGAAAAGTCAATTTACAAAATTTAAAGATAATTTTATGAGTTTATTTGTAAATGAAAATCATGAAATAGATAAGCTTTCTAAAGATTCTAAAAATTCTAAAATAAAACATAAAGCAGATATGCTTAATAACTATGTAGTAGAAGCAGAGAATGATATTAATAATTATCAGACAGATTACAATGGAAAAGAAATTGGAAAATCTGTTAAACAATTATTTCAACCTGCAAAAGATAAAGGATTATATAATGCATTTAATGATTATCTTATTAATTGGTCGAATATTGATAGACATAAACAAGGTAAAGGCTCTTTAAGATTGGAGAGTACATCACAAAAATTAATACAAAAATATGAAGAGAAATATCCTGAATTTAAAAAATGGGGTAAAGATGTATGGCAATATGGAAAAAATGCACTTAATACAATGGAACAAGCTGGATTAATAGATAAAAAATTGAAAAAAACATTAAATGAAATGTATCCTCATTATGTACCATTTATGGATAATGCAGACTTAAATTATTACATAGGTTCTAGTGATGAAATTGTTCCAAAAAGTACAATTAAAACTGCAAAAGGTGGAATGAGTACAACAGAGATTTTACCTATGGAGGAAGCATTAACAAAGTATGCATACTCTTATAGAAAATCAATGAGGCAGAACGACTTATATTCAGAAATAGTAAGTACATTACGTGCTAATGAAATATCTGATGTTGGTGCAGATGACATAAGAAATGAAGTTACAGATTTAAAAGAATCTTTATATCGTGATGAAAATGGTAATTATTTAAAAGCTTATATTAATGGTGAAACAAAAGTAGTAAGTATAACAGATGACTTATACAGATCACTTCAAAATGATTTAAAAAATCAGATTAAAGATTTAGAAAACAGACTATCTTTTGTTACAAAACCACTTCAAACAGCAGCAAGAATTAAAGGAAATTTAGTCACTAGTTGGAGTCCAACATTTTTAGTAAAAAATGCAGTTAAAGATGTTCAAGATGCAATATTTAACTCTAAAGATACAAAAAAATTCATGAAATATTATCCATCAAGTTTTAAAGAACTTGCACAAAATAAAACAGAATTAGCAAGACAATTTAGAGCATTATATGGTTCAGCAGTTGGACAATATATTGGTACAGATGTTGAAAATACTACAACACAAAAATCTAAAAATTTATTAAAAAAATTTAGTAATGCAAATGAGATAATTGAGTTAGCTCCTAGATATGCAGAATTTAAAGCAAGTTTAGAAAATGGAGCATCAATTCAAGAAGCTATGTATAATGCTAGAGAAATAACTACAAATTTTTCTCGTGGTGGAACAATTACAAAAGCATTAAATAGAAATGGTTTTAATTTTTTAAATGCATCAACACAAGGATTAGATAAATTTATTAGAAACTTTTCAGGAGAAAATGGTGCTAAAGGATTTACTAATGCTTTAATAAAAGCAGTAGCATTTGGTGTAGTACCAGCAGCATTTAATGAATTAGTATTTGGTGGTGGAGATGATAAAGATGAAGAATACGAAGCATTACCAGATTATATAAAAGACAATTATTATTTATTTAAAACAAGTAATGGTGAATTTATAAGAATACCAAAAGGAAGAACATTAAGTGTTTTTGGAAGTGCAGCAAGAAGAACAATAGAATATTTAGATGGAGAAGAAGATGCATTTGATGGATACTTTAGTAATACATGGAATCAGATAGGAATAAATAATCCAGAAGAAAGCTTTTTATTGACACCATTAAAACAAGCAAAAAATAATAAAGCATGGTATGGTGGTGATATCGTACCAACTAGATTACAGGATAAACCAGTAGCAGAGCAATATGATGAAACAACAGATTTGTTTAGCAAGTGGCTAGGAAAAACTTTAAATATTAGTCCTAAAAAAATTAATTATATAATTGATCAATATAGTGGTGGTATAGGTGATATGATATTACCAACCATAACACCAGCTGCAAGTAGTGAATTTAATACACCAGTAGGAAAAATGATAGCACCTATAAGAGATCAGTTTGTGGTTAATTCTGTAGATGATAATAAATATGTAAGTGATTTTTACACAAATAATGATAAATTAAAAATTCAAGCAAATAGTGAATATGCAACAGAAGAGGATATTTTGAAATATAAATATAGTTCTTCTGTAAGTAGTGAACTTAGTCAACTTTACAAAGAAAAAAGATTAATACAAAATGATAGTTCATTATCTAATAGTGAAAAATTTAAAAAATCACAAGAAATAAAGAAACAAATAAATGAAATAGCTAAAGATGGATTAAATACATATAACAATGTAAATATAGTAGGAAATTATGCTGAGGTAAATGATAGGACATATTATAAAAATGGTAATGGTGAATGGAATAAAGCAACTGATTCAGAAATAGAAGAAATGGATAAATTGGGATTAACTGCAGAAGAAAAAAATAATTATTACAATTCTAAAAATGAAATATCAAAAATTACAGCTAAGTATAAAAAATTATCAGAAAAAGCTTCAGAAGAAGAAAAAAAGATTATATCTGCAAATAAGAAATTAGAAATAATAACTAAGATAAAAAATACTAAAATTTCTAATGATGCTAAGGCTCATTTATATGAAAAATATTATGGCAGTGAAGAAAAACTTAACGTTGTATCAACTTTAGGAATAAATCTGAATACATATTTAGATTTTGAATTACAAAATTTTGAATCAGATAAAGATGTAAATGGTAATACTATAAAAAATAGTAAGAAAATAAAAATGATAAATTATTTAAATAGTATAAATGCATCTTATGGTGAAAAATTGATTTTATATAAATTAAATAATTTAACTGATACTACTTATAATCAAGAAATATTAAATTATTTAAATAGAACAAATTTATCATTTGAAGAAAAAAAAGCAGTTTTAGAAGTTCTAAAAATGAAAATTGATTACTATGGAAATGTGAGGTGGTAGAATTGGAAAAGCAAGATTTAAATGGTACTAGAACAGCACAAGATATTGAACAAAAATATAAATTAGGTTTAATACCTGAGGTAATAAAAATGTTTAATAATAATAATCAAGTCCTAGAAAAACTAAGACTTGATTTAAAAACAACTAATTCTACATTAAAAAATTTTACAGAGCAAACTTTAAAATCTTTAGAAACACTCCAAGATGAAGTTGATGGAAGTATTACTAGTTATTACAGCAATGGAGAACCAACTTTAAAAAATTATCCAACTAGTGAGTGGAGTGAAGAAGAATACAATACTCATTTAGGAGATTTATATTACGATAGGGAAACAGGATATTCTTATCGTTTTTATTTGGATAATAATGAGTATAAATGGGTGAAATTATCTGATAGTGATATAACAAAAGCACTAGCAATAGCAAATTCAGCAAAAGATACAGCAGATAACAAGAGAAGAGTTTTTTCAGAACAACCATTTACACCTTATGATAGTGGTGATTTATGGTTAAACAATAATGAATTATATGTGTGTCAAATATCAAGACAATCAGGAGAATATGAAACTGATGATTTTATAAAAGCAGTTAATTATACTGATGATACTTATGCAAAAGCAGTAGAAGATGGATTAAGTAATTCTATAGAAATAATAGATGGAAGAGTAACAAGAATTGAAGAATCTAACAGTGAATATAAAATAACTTTGGAAGAAAGGATAACTTCAATTCAAAATCAAACTAATGAAACATCTGAATATGTAAAAAACATGTCCTATTCATTTGGTACAGACAATTTAAAAATTGCAAAATCTGATGATCCAACAAATTTAACTATGGATAATACTGGTTTAAAAATATACAATCAAACAACTCTAAATTCTATTTTTAATAAAAATGGTGTTGGAATAGATAAATTGATTTTGGTTAAGAGCTTTCAATTTCAAAATATTTTGTTAAAAAAAAGACAAATTGAGCGAAAAGATACTGGTGAAACAATAGATGTAATTAGTTGTTTTTGGCTTGTAAATTTAATTGAAACATTGAATGATTTGGAGGAATAATTATGGCATATAGTGAAAGTAATTCAAAAAAATTGACGTCACCTGGGGGTGGAACATTTACATTATCCATATCTGCATCAGAGGGGACAACATCAGTAGCTAATAATACATCTTCAATGACAATCAAAGCATCATTATCAGTAGGAACAGGTACGTTTGCTGCATCAAGCGAAAACAAGCTAAAAATTTATTGGTATGATAATAATTTGAATCCAAGTGGAAAATTGTTAAATACATTAACAATAAAAGAATTAACAAGTGGTAGTAAGTCTGTTAATAGCACAGTTAATGTAACTCATAAAGATGATGGAACGTTAACAGGTTATGCGAAAGCTGTATGGACAAAAAGTGGTAGTTTACAATGGACACCACCAAGCGATAGTGTATCTACTTCTAATAAAGCATTAACTACAATTCCAAGAAAAAGTGGACTTGCTGTTGAAAAATATGGAAAATATATTGCTGATAATATAATATTAATAACTCTCGACAGAAAAGCTACAAACTTTACAGATACAATATCATGGAGTTGTAATGGTTTAAGTGAGACAATACAAACAAAAAGTACATTAAAAAAAATTGCACTTTGCTTGGATGATTATGCTTATGAACAAACAAATGTGCCAGCAGGATATACAAAAATAAGAAGTAAATATACCAATTATGATTTAATGAATAAAATATTGATAACAACGAATCAAACAATGAGTTTTACAAATACTACTTATAATGGAAATACATCATTAGGAAGCAATACAATTAATTTTAAATATGAAATATACATGAGTCCATATATAAATAATCCGTCATTAGAAGTGACGGATTTTTTGACAAAAGATTTAACAGGAAAAACTAATACTATTATAAAAGGTATAACTAATGTTTTATTAACTAATAATCCAACAAAGGATACTAATTATAAAGACAATGTAGAAATAGCTAATTATTTATTTTCTGATTCTAATTCTGTTATAAAGGAAACAAAAAACTCTTATACTTTTGAAAAAACTCAATCAAATATATTTACTGTTGATTTAATAGACAAAAGAAAATTGCAACCAACAACTGCAGTATCAATTCAAATTGCAAATTTTATAGAGTATTTTTCACCAAAAATAACAAAATTAGAAACTAGCAGATCTGAGTCAACATCTAGTAGTGTAAAAATTGATGTTGAGGGAGAATTTTGGAATAATAGTTTTGGAAGTAAAACTAATGCATTGAACTTAAAGTATAGATACAAAAAAAATAATGAAACATATTCTAGTTATACAACTGTTACAGCGACTAAAAATTCAAATAAGTTTACATATTCTACTACATTATCTGTAAGTAGTGATCAATCATTAACAGTAGAATTTATAGTATCAGATTCTACAGATAGTAGTTATTCATTGACAACAACTGAACCAAAAGGACAATCAATTTTTGATATAGGTGATGACTACTTTAATGTAAATGGTACATTTGCAGTAAATGGTATTAACTTAATAGATTTGATTTATCCAGTTGGAAGTATTTATATGAGTGTTAAAAATGTGAGTCCTCAAAGTTTTCTTGGAGGAACTTGGACATCATGGGGAGCTGGTAGAGTACCAGTTGGTGTTGACACAGCACAAACTGAATTTAAGACAGTTGAAAAGACAGGTGGTTCAAAAACACAGGCATTAACAATTGCACAACTACCAACCCATAATCACTGGATGCATTTATTGTCAAAAACGCAAGGTACTGATACAACTAGTGTAAGTGGAGTACATTACTTAAATGATAGTGCAATTGCATGGACTTCATCAAAGATGACATTACATGCACCATATTTTGGAACTTTGGATGGTGCAGGTATGACTTCAAATACTGGTAGTGGAGAGGCACACAATAACCTACAACCATACATTACTTGTTACATGTGGAAGAGGACAAAATAGGAGGATTTTATGAAAAAAATAATACAAATATTTGATAATAAATTATTACAAGTCCTTGTAATTTTTATTGTTTTGGATGTCGTTTTTGGCATTTTACGTGCAATTAAAGATAAAGGACTTAATAGCACGATAGGAATTGATGGGATAATTAGAAAAGTTGCAATGATATTCACAATAGTAGTCTGTTTAATATTGGATTTTTTAATCAATATTAATTTTATTGGATTTATTCCAGATGGAGTAAAAGAATATATTAATATAACTAGGATAGGCATTAGTGAACTATTCAGCATTTTATATATCTTGTTTGAATTTTTATCTATTTTAAAAAATATGTACAAATGTAAATTACCTATTCCAAAGAAATTGCAAAAAATTTTGGAAAAATTATTAAAGGAATTTACGAGTGAAGTTGAGGAGTGATTATATGCAGTATTTAAAATATCCCGTTAAGACAATGGGAATATCACAAAATTATGATGGTAAGTATTCACACTATGGTGAATCACATGGGAGTCCATGTGCTTATCCAATTGATGATGCATGTTCAGATTCGGGCAGGGATTATTTTTATGCACCATGTGATTTAGTAGTAAAAAGAGTATATGGTGTTGGAAATGGTGGAACTAATACAATTTGGTTAGAATCATCAAATAAGGTAAAAATTGCTAACGGAAGTGAAACTTATGTAACAATAATGGTAATTCATCCGAATGATGATACGCTAAAATCGTTTAAAGCAGGACAAAAATATAAGCAAGGTGCAAAAATGTTTTTAGAGGGAAAAGATGGAAATGCAACAGGATATCATTTTCATATTGAAGTTGCGACTTGCAAGTTTAGTGATTTGAAAAACAATGGATGGGTAAAGAATAATAAAGGTTATTGGGTAATAAGCAATAAGGCAATAAAACCAGAAGATGCATTTTATGTTGATAAATCTTTTACTAAGATAAAAAATAGTGCAGGATTAAAATTTAAAGATTTACCTACATCAAATAAATCTACAAATAAAAAAAGTCAGTTATATTTACCATCAAGTGCAACTTCTTGGCGAGTTTATAAAATGGATGTTAAACCAGTTAAAGGCAATGAATGTGGATTTTTAAGACCATCAAAATTTGGTGGATTAACTTATGATATTTTAGGATATACATCAGATAATGTTGCAATAATTCAGACTAGAGATTATGGCAAGGTTCAAATATATGTTGCTAAATCAACAGGTGCGATAATTAAGTGAAACAAGTAACTAATATATTAATCAATGAATTTAAAATTAATGAATTAGGATATGACTTTATGGGATTTTCATTAGAAAAAAATATATTATCATTTCATCATCTTATTTTATCTAAGGAATATTGTAAAATTAAAAAATTAGGTAAAGGTTATTGGTATGAAAATGGTGTAATTTTGTGTCAAGAAACTTCACATGAATATTTGCATCTAATACAACGATATGATGATGAATTATTTAGGTATATAACTAGTGAAATGATTGATATGAAGATAAAAGGTTATTTAGATATAGCTAATATAATAGAAATACATAAAATATTAGATTATTTTGAACATCTATATAAAAATGAAAAGACAAATAAAGGATATACTTTAATAAAAGAAAGATATTTATATAGAAAAAAATTTGACTAGGATTTTAATTTAATCCTAGTCTTTTTTTTATTTTTTGAATTTTTGATTTTCAATATTCCATGAATCACCATAAATTTTTTTCATGTGCTTTTCAATTTTTTTGAAAATTCTATCATGTTCCTCACGGGTACCATTATCAAATTTATAATGACATTGATTAGGTGTAAAGTTAGTACATAATGTAACTATATTTGTTTCTATGCCTAATCCACCTTTATTCCTTGACAGAATATGTGCATTAGGCATGACATTAATTGTACAACCACAATATACACATTTTCCTCCATCACGTTCAAAAACTCTTTTTTTTACAGACATAGGAATATCTGTAGCTTTACTTCTTTTTGTTTTATACCTCATAATTACTTCCCTCGTTATGAGAACTAATTAGGACTTATTTAGGTCTTATTTTTATAAATTTATATGTGTTTTTATAAACTTTATTATAAAATATTCATTGTAAATAAAAGACTTTCATAGTATAATGAACATTAATAAATGGATGTTTTCACATCCCCCTGAAGGAGCGCATAGCGCTCCATTTTTATTTATTTATAAGGGTCTGCTCTTTTCAAAAAATGCTTTAGGTAATAATTAGGTAATATTTTTATACAAAAAAAGATGGTAAGCTACTTAAAACTTACCATTTTTTAGTGTCTAAATATCTATTTCTAAATCTTCATCTATAGTG
>CANQZY010000034.1 GCA_947628455.1 uncultured Methanobrevibacter sp. | reverse complement strand
ATATTAATAATGGAATATTGATGTGCGCAAATGCAGATGCATTGTTTGATAAACATTTAATAACAATAAGTGATGATGGTGAAATAATGGCTGTAAAACATAAGTATTTTCCTGTTTATGGGTTGCAGTTTCATCCTGAGTCGATTTTAACGCAGAATGGTTTGGTTTTTATGAAAAATTTTTTGGAGATAGTAGAATATGATTAAGGAAAGTATTATTAAACTTGTCTGTGGTGAAGATCTTAGTGATATGGAAACATTTCAGTCAATTGATGAGATTATGGATGGTAAAGCATCCGATATTCAAATAAGTAGTTTTTTAACGGCTCTTGCGATGAAAGGTGAAACAATAGATGAGATAACTGCAGCAGCACGAGCAATGAGGGAGCATGCAAGAACCATCACTCCTAATAAAGAAGTATTGGAAATTGTGGGTACTGGTGGTGATAATTCTAATAGTTTCAATATTTCAACCACTTCTGCCATAGTAATATCTTCTGCAGGAGTTCCAATAACTAAACATGGAAATAGATCAGCATCAAGTAAATGTGGTGCGGCAGATGTTTTGGAAGAGTTAGGTGTAAATATTAATTTAAGTCCACATAAAAGTCTGGAATTGTTAGATAAAATAGATATTTGTTTTTTATTTGCACAAAAATATCATTTAGCAATGAAACATGTAGCTCCTGTTAGAAATGAATTAGGCATAAGAACAATTTTTAATATTCTAGGACCTCTTACTAATCCTGCTGGTGCAACGACACAACTTTTAGGAGTGTATGATGAAAATTTAGTGGAAAGTTTATCTAAAGTTTTGCAAAATCTTGGAGTGAAAAGAGCGATGGTAGTTTATGGTCAGGATAAACTTGATGAGATATCTATATGTGATAAAACTACTGTTTGTGAGATTAATGATGATCAAATATTAAAATATGAAATTTCACCAAAAGATTTTGGAATGTCTATAGCTAAAAAAACTGATTTATTAGGAGGTCAACCTGCAAAAAATGCTGAGATCACGTTAAATATTTTAAATGGTGAAAACTCACCTAAAAGGGATGTTGTGGTTTTAAATTCTGCAGCAGGACTATATCTTGCAGGCAAAACAGATTCCATGAGTGAAGGAGTAAAATTAGCAGAACAACTAATAGATTCCGGTAAAGCACTAAAACAACTAGAAAAATTCATAAAATATAGTAATGATATAAAATGTTGAATGAAATTGTAAAAAAAACAAAGATTCGAATCCAAAAAAAATCTAAAGATCTAAAAAAAGAAATATCAAAACTATATATTAAATATGATTTTCCATTCGAAAAAGCATTACACGAAAAACCCATAGCTATTATTAGCGAAGTTAAAAAAGCATCACCTTCTAAAGGAATAATAGACCCCGAATTTGATTATTTAGCTATTTCCAATGAATATGCAGATTCCGGAGTATCAGCTATCTCTGTTCTAACAGAACCTTATTTTTTTCAAGGATCAATTCAATATTTAAAAGAAATAGCCAATAGTGTAAATGTTCCTGTTTTAAGAAAAGATTTTATTATAGATCCTTTTATGATTTATGAAGCTAAATTAAATGGCGCATCCGCAATTTTGCTAATAGTTGCCATATTGGATAATGACCAATTAAAAGAGTATATAGAGTTAGCTGATAGTTTAGGTCTTTCTGCACTTGTAGAGGTTCATGATAAAAATGAAATATCAAAAGCTATAAACGCGGGTGCAAGGATTATTGGAGTTAACAATCGTAATCTAAAAGATTTTTCACTAGATATACAAAATTCAATAAATCTTAGAAAATATGTGCCTGAAGATATTATTTTTATATCAGAAAGCGGTATAAAATCAAGCAATGATATTAGAAGACTAAAAGAAAATAAAATAGATGCTGTTTTAATAGGGGAGGCTTTAATGAAATCTAGTAATAAGAAAAAGTTAATTCAGGAGCTTAAAAATGGTTAAATTAAAAATTTGTGGAGTTACAAGATTACAAGATATTCAACTAATAAATAAATACAAACCTGATTTTGTGGGATTTGTATTTTCAGACAGTACTCGCAAAATAACTGAATCTGAATCTAAAATTCTTAAAGAAAATTTAGATCCGCAAATTAAAACTGTTGGTGTTTTTGTAGATCATGAAATCGATGAAATTATAAGTTTATTTAGACAAAATATTATTGATATAGCTCAATTACATGGTAGTGAATCGCAAGAATATATTGATATATTAAAAGATAGAACTAATAATCAGTTAAAGATTATTAAAGCTATTGAAATTAAAGTGGAAGAGGATTTGAATAAATTAGATTATGATTGTGATTTTATTTTACTAGATAGTGGTAAAGGTTCAGGTAAAACATTTCCATGGCAATTATTTAATCGAAAAATTAAGAGAAATTTCTTTTTAGCAGGTGGGATAAATAAAGATAATATAAATGATGCTATTGAAAAATTTCATCCTTATGCAGTTGATATAAGTAGTGGTGTTGAAAAAGATGGTTTTAAAGATGAAGGATTAATTAAAGAGGTTATGGAGAGGTTAAATTTGATTAAAGGGCGATATGGTGAATATGGAGGTCAATATATTTCAGAAACATTGATGAATGAGTTATTATTTTTAGAAGAGGAATATAAGAAAAAGATGGCTGATCCTGAATTTAAAAATGAGTTGGATACTCTTTTAAAAGAATATGCGGGTAGACCTTCTTTGTTGTATTATGCAAAGAGAATGACTGAAGATTTAGGTGGGGCGAAAATATATCTTAAAAGGGAAGATTTAAATCATACAGGTGCTCATAAAATTAATAATGTTTTAGGTCAGGTACTTCTTGCTAAAAAAATGGGGAAAACAAGGGTAATAGCTGAAACTGGAGCAGGTCAGCATGGAGTGGCAACTGCAACTGCAGCAGCGCTTTTGGATATGGATTGCGAAATATTTATGGGGGAGGTGGATACTGAAAGACAAGCGTTAAATGTGTATAAAATGGAGTTACTTGGAGCTAAGGTACATTCAGTTAAATCGGGCACAAAAACACTTAAGGATGCTGTTAATGATGCTTTTAGAGAGTGGATTGCGACTTTGGATACAACAAATTATGTTATAGGATCTACAATGGGCCCACATCCGTTTCCCATGATGGTGCGTGATTTCCAATCAGTAATTAGTCAAGAAATAAAACAACAAATACTAAAAAAGGAAGGTAAATTGCCTAATGCTGTTTTAGCTTGTGTAGGTGGGGGTAGTAATGCGATGGGTGCTTTTTATCATTTTATTGAAGATGAGGAAGTTCAACTGATTGGTTGTGAAGCAGGTGGAAAAGGAATAGATACTCCTTATAATGCAGCAGCACTAACTAATGGTAAAATAGGAATATTTCATGGGATGAAATCACTTTTCAATCAAGGAGATTATGGGCAAATTGCTGAGGTATACTCAATATCTGCAGGATTGGACTATCCGGGTGTAGGGCCAGAACATGCCTATTTGAGGGATATAGGTAGAGCTAATTATGTTCCTATTGATGATAATGAGGCTGTTAATGCATTTGAATATTTATCTAGAACTGAAGGAATCATACCTGCCATTGAAAGTTCTCATGCAGTAGCACAAGCTATTAAAATGGCGCCAGAAATGAATAAAGATGATATAATTGTAGTTTGTCTGTCTGGAAGAGGAGATAAAGATGTTCGATCAATAGCACAATACAGAGGAGTGAATATAGATGAGTAAAATTAAAAATGCATTTAAAAATGGAAAAGCATTTATAGGCTTTCTAACTGCAGGGGACCCTACTATTGATAAAACTATAGAATATATTATAGCAATGCAAGAAGCAGGATGTGATTTAATAGAAATAGGAATTCCTTTTTCAGATCCCATGGCTGAAGGTGTGGTTATTCAAAAATCCAATGTAAGAGCACTAAAAAATAACACAACTACTGATGATGTATTTGAAATAGTTGAGAAAGTTAGAAAAAAAACAGATATTCCTCTGGTATTTTTAACATATATTAATCCAGTATTTTTCTATGGCTATGAAAAATTCTTTAAAAAATGTAAGAATTTGGGAGTTGATGGTATAATATCGCCTGATTTGCCATATGAAGAAAAAGGGGAAATTGAGGATATAGCCCGTAAAAATGGTGTTGATGTTATTTCATTGATAGCTCCAACATCACAAGAAAGAATACAAAAAATAGCGAAAGATGCTGAAGGTTTTATATATCTGGTATCTTCTCTTGGAGTTACGGGTATGAGGTCTGAAATTAAAACTAATCTAAAAGATATAGTTGAGGATATTAAGAATGTTAAAGATATTCCTGTTGCTGTAGGATTCGGTATTAACACGCCAAAACAGGCTTCAGAGATATCTCAGTATGCTGATGGTGTTATTGTGGGAAGTGCAATTGTAAAAATTATTGAAGAATATGGAGAAAATGCTAAACAACCAATTAAAGAATATATAAATTCTATGAAAAAGGCTTGTAATAATGAATTAGAATAATCCTTTTTTAGCAATAATTTATTTATAATAAAAAAATCTAATATATAATTATTTTATAATAAAATTTAAATAAAATCTTAATAAGGGTTTATTATTATGTTTAAAGCAGAATTAAGCGATTCTAATATTTTAAAAACTAGTTTTGATGCCATTTCTTCTATTGTAGATGAAGTAGAAATTCAAACTGATAGTGAAGGCATGAGATTAGATGCCCTAGATCGCAGTCATATAACATTCGTACATTTAGAACTTAAATCAGATTTATTCGATGAATTCATATGTGATGTTCCAGAAAAAATCAATATAGATACTGAAGAGTTCATGAAAGTACTTAAACGCGCAAAATCTCGTGATAAGGTTATTTTATCTGTTGATGAAGGAAATTTAATAATAACTTTTGAAGGAGAAGCTACTAGAACATTTAAAATAAGACTAATTGATATGGAATATGATACTCCAGTACCTCCACAATTAGAACATCCAACATCAGTCCAAATACCATTTTCTCTACTAAAAGATTCAATAAATGATATTGATATTTTCTCTGATAAAATATTATTAAAAATAGACTCAGAAAGATTTACAGCATCTGCTGACGGTGAATTTGGAGACGCAAGTATTGAATATATACATGCAGAAAAGGTAAATGAGGAAGTAAAATCATTATTCTCACTAGATAAAATTAGAGAAATGCTCAAAGCAGACAGATTCTCTAATGTTGCAGAAATTTCTTTGGGAAATGACATGCCATTATTATTATCCCTTGAAATGGTCACTGGAGATGGTGAACTTAGTTTCTTACTAGCACCAAGACTAGAAACTGAGGACTAAAAAAAAGAATAATACATAATATTTTTTTTTTGATTTATACTATTTTTTTTCTCCAACTTTAAGAGATGATATTAAGTGGATCAATTTTACCATACACTACGTAAAATCCAGAAAAAAGAACGTTCAACAGGTACATTAGCAAGAGTAGATGAGACTTTTTATCATGATATACATAAATATTTAAATGACTTGAAAAAATCAGCTGGCGATGATGTATTTGCTGAAGAATACATACTAATTAAAGACACACAAAGAGTAGCCACAGAAATATGTGAGAGAAGAGAACATAAAATTACTGATGCAGCAGTAGTAAACATTCATAGATCTTACCATTTATTCACAGGAAAACCTAAATTTGATTTAATTGACACAACCCCTCTTAATCTAACACCAGAAGAGGAAAAATTTTACTTTTCACTAATCGATACTTTAAAAAATCATAGAAGAAATATTTCTTTAGATAAAATAGCTATTGATCAAGAAGATGGAAAAAAGTCATCACCCTCATCATCTAAAACACAATCTGAAACTAATATTAAAGATGATGATGAGATTAAATCAAACACATCTGATTTAGAAGAAGATTTAACACTTCAACGTTTAGATCAAATTTCAAAAGCTAATGTTATTACAGATGAGAAAGTAGAACCCATAGAAAAACAAATTAGATATTCCCAAAAAGTAGAAGTTGAAAATAAAGTTGTTAAACCCATTGAAGAGTTAAATTCTGATACAAATGAAAATATTGAAGAGTTATTGAATGAAGAGGATAAATTTATTGATTTGGAATCTAAGAAGTTATCTAAAGAATCTGAACTTGTAACATTACTAATTTTTGAAGAAATTGGGGCTATTGTAGGGGTGGATGAGAAGGTTTATGGGCCATTTTATCCTCAAGATGTTATTGTAATGCCTAAAATTAATGCAATGATTTTTGTTAAAAATAGAAAAGGAAGATTAGTTAAAATATAATATTAACTTTTTTTTTTATAAAAAAATTATATTATTTTTATTGTTAACCATAAATTTAAATATTATTTTTGTATAAATTAGTAAATGTCTATTTATTAATATATAATAAAGAAATTATTTTTTTTTTATATAAAAAGTAATTTTGGATTTTTGCTTTTAGTAAACATGATCTGTTACTTTAAAAGTTTCTATCTCTATTTTGCAAGAATATAAATGTATTTAATAGATAAAAATGTTGTAAATAGATTAAAAAGTAAGATAATAATGGATATAAAAGTTTAATTTATATTAAAGATCATATAAAGGGTGGAAAATAATGAAAATACCAAAAGAAAAACGTAGATACTGTCCACACTGCAAAACTCATACAATACATGAAGTTCATACAGCTAAGAAAAGAAAAGCAAGTGAGTTAAAATGGGGTCAAAGGCAATTTAGGCGTGTAACTGCAGGATATAGAGGATATCCAAGACCTTTACCTGCTGGAAATAAACCTGTTAAAAAATTAGATTTAAGGTATAAATGTAAACAATGTGGTAAATCTCAAATAGGTAATTCTTTTAGAACAGGTAAACCAGAATTTATAGCAAAATAGTAAAAAGGTGTGTGAATTATTTATGGTTAGTAAAGGTAGGGGAAATTTTTTAAAAGTTAAATGTTTGGATTGTGATAATGAACAAATAATTTTTGATCGTGCTTCTTCTGATGTTAAATGTATTATTTGCGGAAAAACTATTGTTAAATCTCGTGGTGGAAAAGCAAAAATTAAAGCGCATATTGAAAAAGTTTTAAACTAAAACTATTATACCTATAATTTAGAATTTTTCTTTTTTTTTTATTTTTTTTTAGGTGATTAAAATGGTAAGGAAAAGACAGGAATGGCCTGATGAAGGAGAACTTGTTGTTGGAACTGTATATAAAGTTCTTAATTATGGTGCTTTCGTAAAATTAGAAGAATATTCTGGAAAGGAGGCGTTTATCCATATTTCTGAGGTTTCTTCTGGTTGGGTTAAAAATATCAGAGATCATGTTAGAGAAAATCAAAAAATTGTTTCTCGTGTTCTTAGAGTTAATCCTAAAAAAGGTCATGTTGATGGTTCATTAAAAAGAATTCGTGAAGATCAAAGAACTAAAAAAATTCAGCAATGGAAAATAGAGCAAAAGGCGGAAAAATTCTTAGAATTGTCTGCTAAATCTTTAGATAAAAGTTTAGATGAAGCATATGATGAAGTGGGATATGAGTTAATGGATATTTTTGGCGATGTGTATGGTGCTTTCGAAACAGCTGCTGATGAAGGAATGTATTCTCTTATAGATGAGGGGATAGATGCTGATTGGGCTGAAGCTATTACTGAAGTTGCTAAAAAAAATATTACTCCTCCTGAAGTTCATATTAGTGGATATGTGGATATAGAAACTTTTGTTCCTGATGGGGTGGATGTTATAACAAAAGCATTAAAATCAGCTGAAGATAATGGGGATGATGAAGAAGAGATTTTGGTTCAATGTGTTGGAGCTCCAAGATATAGAATAACCGTCAAATCTAGTGATTATATATTAGCAGAGAAATCTCTAAAACAAGCAGCAGAGAGATGTATTGCTGTTGTTGAAGCTTCAGATGGTAATGGTTCTTTTTTAAGAGATATAGAATAATTCCATTAAATGGAGGGCGCTATAATTTATGAAAATGAAAATGCATAAATGTAATCATTGTGAAATATACACACTAGAAAATAAGTGCCCTAAATGTGGGGGAGAATTAAATGTTATTTATCCTCCAAAATTTTCTATTGAAGATAAATACGGTAAATATCGCAGAATATTAAAAAAAGAACAATGGTAAATTAGGAGATAGATATTTATGAAAATTACAGAAATTAATATACTTGAAGAAATTGAAATTGAAAATCCTATTTTTATTGAAGCGCTTCCTGGAATTGGTCATGTAGGTAAATTAGCTGCAGATCATATTATTGATGAATTAAATGCTACTAAATTTGCTGAAATTTATTCACCCAATTTTCCACCTCAAGTATTTGTAGATGAAGATGGAATTGTAGCCAGCATGGTAAATGAGTTATATTATGTTAAAGAAGTTGGTAGTGATAAACTAAATTTTATTATTCTTGTGGGTAATACTCAAGGATTATCTCCTGAAGGACAATATGGTATATGTAGAGATATTCTTGAATTTATAAAACCTTTGGGTATTGAAAAGATTTATACTTTAGGTGGAATGGCTACAGGTCAGCCAGTAGAAACACCTTCAGTATATGGAGCGGCTACTGATAATGATAATATTGATATATTAAAGGAACATAATATTAAAATCCGATCTAATGATGGGGGTATTGTTGGAGCTTCTGGCTTGTTTTTAAGTATGGGTAAACGTTTTGGTATGAATGGATCTTGTTTAATGGGTGAAACTCCTGGATATTTCATAGATGCAGAAGCAGCTGAAGCTGTTTTATTAAAACTTTCTGAAATTCTTAATTTTGATATAAATACTGATAAATTAGAAGAAAGAGCCGAGGAAACTAGAGAAATGTTATCTAAAGCCCAGCAAATGGAACAAGATTTAATGAATAAAGCAACCAATAAAGATCGTGATGATTTAAGATATATTGGTTAAAATATAAGAATTTTTTTTTAACTAAATTCCTACTCTTTTTTAAAAATATATAAAAATATTATTTTTTTTTTAAATATAAAAATTTTAATAGTAATTATTTACCAACATATAATCTATGTTAGTTAATGCTGATTTTCATATTCATAGTTGTTTTTCTATGGCATCATCAAAAGATATGTTAATTGAAAACATAGCATCCCAATCCAAATTAAAAGGTTTAAATTTATTGGGAACAGGAGATGCATTTCATCCTAAATGGTTGAATATGATAGAAGAGACAACTACACAGACAGCTGAAGGTATTTATAGTTATGAAGGCACTGACTTTATTTTAACAACTGAAGTTGAAGGTAAAAATAGGATTCATCATCTTATAATTATTCCCAATTTAGAAATTGCAAGGGAATTATCAGATAAATTAAAATCTAAAAATAAGACTGTTGATGGTAGGCCAAGAACAAGTTATACGGGATCCGAACTTAAAGATTTAGTGAAAGATTATGATTGTTTAATAGGCCCTGCTCATGCTTTTACTCCTTGGACTGGAATGTATAAATCTTTTAATAGTATTTATGATTGTTATGAAAGTAAACCTGATTTTGTTGAGTTAGGATTATCTGCTGATACCTATATGGCTGATACTGTAGATGAACTTAAAAATTTCACATTTCTTACAAATTCAGATACACATTCGCCTTGGCCTCATAGATTAGGCAGAGAATTTAATTTAATGAAAATTGAAGATATGTCATTTTCATCTATTAAAAAAGCTATTAGAAATTCAGATATTGAAGCGAATTATGGTATGGTTCCGGATTTAGGGAAATATCATATGACTGCTTGTACTAAGTGTTTTAAATTAGTTAATCCTCAGATAGCTAAAGAAAATAATATGAAATGTAGTTGTGGGGGTAAAATTAAAAAGGGTGTTGATTTTAGAATTTCTGAGATTGCGGATTATAGTGAACCATGTTCTCCGGATTTTAGGCCTCCTTATATTCATTTAATGCCATTAGCTGAGATAATTTCTTCTGTTTATGATAAAGGAGTAACTACAAAAACAGTTCAAGGTATTTGGCAAAATTTAATTGATAATTTTGATACAGAAATTAATGTTTTAATGCATGTTCCAGTTGAAGATATTGAAAAGGTTAATTCTAGAATTATTGATGGAATTAAAGGTTTTAGGAATAAAAGTCTTATTATTATTCCTGGAGGAGGGGGTAAATATGGTAAAATTTGTTTTAGGGATGAAAATGAAAGAAGGGTGGATGAAAATATTACAACTTTAGATAATTTTTAATTTAATTGTAAAATAATAACGGACTTGGAGGGATTTGAACCCTCGATCTTAAGATTAGGAGTCTTACGCCCTTCCAGACTAGGCTACAAGCCCATAAAATAAAAAGTATTATAATTGATTAAGCTGAAGTAGTTTTTTTTTAAAAAAAGTTTAAATTTAAACGGACCCGCCGGGATTTGAACCCGGGATCTTCGGATTAGAAGTCCGACGCCCTATCCAACTAGGCTACGGGCCCTATGTTTTTAACTTTAAATTTTATTATATATAAATGTATTCTTATTAAAAATATGATAATATTGGAGTATTATAATTATTTAACCTTCTCCAATTACGGCTCCAGTATGTGCGTTGATTTCAAGACCATCCATTTGTATTCCGTTTTCATTATATATCGGGACGAAATATGATGAACCACTTAGTTTAGGGGTTCCAGCATACCATCCGTCTTCTTTAATATAGCTTGATGCGATACTTGCAGCTTTACTTGCACTAATTACGCTTTTGCCAGAGCTACTGCTTGAACTGCTACTATGTGATCCTGAACTGCCAGTGTGACTGCTTCCTGAGCTTGATCCGCTATTTGAATAATGGGATGATGAGCCGCTACTTTTTGATCCTGAGTCACTGCTTCCTGAACTGCCAGTGTGACTGCTTCCTGAGCTTGATCCGCTATTTGAATAATGGGATGATGAGCCGCTACTTTTTG
>CANQZY010000033.1 GCA_947628455.1 uncultured Methanobrevibacter sp. | reverse complement strand
TAAAATTTCTTTATTAGAATAAAAACCGCTTTTTGTGAGAATATCTGTTGTGTATTTTAATTCTTCTATTAAATTTTCATTCATTTTTAATCATCTAAACAGTGAGCATTTGCATGTGTGTTAAGTTGCCTCTTTCAGTGAATCCTGCGATAATTCGATCTTCTCCGATTTTAGCAACACAAAATTCTTCTTTTTCTTTGAATATGTATCCTTTAAGTTTGGTGTAATATTCGAAAGCTAATCTTGGATATATATTGAAATTTTTCTGGAATAAATAATAAGTATCTCTGAATTTTTCAACAGAATCATTTCTCTCTATTAAATCTGATTTAATAGCTACAAAGATATCTAAATTATCAATGTTAACTGCATAATATGAATCCATATCTAATATTCCAGATGCTGCCATTGACCACAAATGACAATTATCAAAATTTGTCTCGAAAACAGGTGTGGTGAACTCTTTAATATTATATTTTATTCCTATTTCATGTATTTTTTTAGAACTTTCTATAAATTTTTCATCAAAACCAATATCTTCATTATCCCATGCCCAAGACCATTGATTGAAATCTTGTGTGAAAAATCCTAATATTTGAACTGAAAATTGAATATTGTCATTAAAGGTTAATATTCCTGTATCTAAATCAAGTTTTCCTTCTAAATTTCCAATTAATTCAGATAAGTTTTCTTGTCGGTCTAATGCAAGACATCCGAATTTAGAAAGTATTGTTTTAAAACTATCATCTTTATTTATTTCTTCTGTAAAGGGAATATCATTCATTCTTAAAACACCTTTTTATAATTTTAACTTAGATATTCTTTTCATTGCCTCTTTAGTATTTTCTAATGTGTTGAAAGCTGTTAATCTTAAATATCCTTCTCCACTTGGGCCGAATCCTGCGCCTGGAGTTCCGATAACATTAGCTTCATTTAATAATAAATCGAAAAATTCCCATGAATCCATTTCATTTGGAGTTTTAACCCATATATAAGGTGAATTTACACCACCATAAACTTTTAACCCTAAATCTTCTAAACTTTCCTTAATTATTCTTGCATTTTCCATATAATAATCTAAAATAGCTTGAATCTCTTCTTTCCCTTCTTTTGAATAAGTAGCTGTAGCAGCAATTTGCACAGGATAAGACACACCATTAAACTTTGTGGTTTGTCTTCTATTCCATAAACTATTTAAACAATAAGACTCACCCTCATTACTATAACCCTTAACTTCTTTAGGCACAACCGTATATGCGCAACGAGTACCTGTAAAACCAGCAGTCTTGGAAAAACTTTTAAACTCAATAGCCACTTCTTTCGCTCCTTCAATTTCATAAATAGTATGCGGAACATCATCATCATGAATAAAAGCCTCATATGCAGCATCAAATAAAATCACCGCTTGATTTTCTTTGGCATAATCAACAAATACTTTCAATTGATCTCTAGTAAGAGTAGTTCCTGTAGGATTATTCGGATAACATAAATAAATAATATCAACAGGCTCTGAAGGCAATTGCGGGACAAAATCATTCTCCTCATTACAAGAAAGATAAACCAAACCCTCATATCTACCATCATCTAGAATAGAACCTGTTCTCCCAGCCATCACATTAGTATCCACATACACAGTATACACAGGATCAGTTACAGCCACCTTATTATCAACCCCAAAAATTTCCTGAATATTACCAGTATCACATTTAGCACCATCACTTACAAAAACCTCATCCCCATCCAAATCAACACCATAAGGCTCATAATCATTTTTAATAATTGCATGAGTTAAAAAATCATAACCTTGCTCAGGACCATAACCTTTAAATGACCCCACTTTACCCATTTGCATAACCGCATCATCAAATGCTTTAACTACAGATGAAGCTAAAGGCCTTGTAACATCTCCAATACCCATTTTAATCACATCAACATCAGGATGAGCTTTTTGAAACTCCTCTTCTCTTCTAGCTATTTCAACAAAAAGATAACTACTTTTCAACTTAAGATAATTTTCATTAATTTTAACAGACATAAAAAATCAAACCTTCTATTCAAACTAACAATATTTTTTTTATATAAAAAAAAACAATTTTTATTCCTCATCAAATAAAATTTAGATGATAGTGATATCTTTAATTTTCGGAATATATATAAATATTATTTATAAATTTATTTAGATTATTAAATATTTAATTTTAATAGTAAAACTTTATTAATTAAACTACTAATATTATAAACATATATTATAATAAATTTTATAATAATTTATTTTAAAAAAAAATCTAATAATATAAAGAGTGAGTTAATTAATATGGATGAAAACACTACACTAATTTTAATTAATATTTTCATAATAGGTTTAATCGCAATTATAATAGTTAAATTATATTATAAAAAACACGAAGAGAAAGACAAAGATATAGATCTAAGCTTAAAAATAAACTCATGGATAAAACCACTAAATAAAAATAAAGATGATTACTCTCAACTCTCTTCTAATGATAATCCGTCTAATAAATTTAAAACAAATATTTACTCTGACAAAAATATTAATCAAAAATATAATACACCTACATCAAATAAAATTAACTCACAAAATAATAATGAAATATACAATAATTTAGATAAAATCTATTTTTATGATGAAATTAATCACCAAAAATTCAAAACACAACCAACAAATATATATGAAGATAATATGAGCCAAAATAATAAAAATCCTGAAAAAATTAACTTTGGAAATGATATTAATATAAATAAAACTGAAAAAAAAGATATTGCTAAAAAAATAATATCTCAAAAAGAAGAAGAAGCGGATGATGATTTTTCATTAATTAATGAAGATCAATCTACTAAAAAAGAAACATATGATGAATTATACGAAAATAACGAACCTGAAATTGAAATGCAAAACACCACACCTGATCATGAACTGAAAGACTTATTCACAATTGATGAACTTATAAAAGAATCTAAAAGAAAAGATTCTAAAAGAAATAAAATAGAAAAAATATCCATCGAAGAAAAACCGATTACAATAAAAGAAAAAATAACACCACAAAAAACAAACACAGCCTTTACAATAAAAAAAGAAGAACAAACAACACCACAAAAAACAAATACTCCCCTTACAATAAAAAAAGAAGAAGAAGGAGAAATAACACCGCAAAAAGTAATAGATACTGATAATTACCATCCCCCAAATATTGCAGACAAAAATGATGAAAATTACTCTGAACCTTCACTTAAATCTCCGGTAAAAACTGAATCTGTTAAAGATATAATTAAAGAGGATGTTGAAGAAAAAATTGAGGAATTACCACCTATTATAGATCAATCTACTAAAAAAGAAGAAACTTATGAAAATAATCCATTAAAAGAACAAACAAACACTAAAATTGATCAACCTTTAAATGAAAATCTATTTGAAAAAACAGATGAAATTAAAATCGAAGAGGATCATTCTGATAATTTAAATATTACAGATAAAAAAGAAGAAGAAAAAGATTTGAGCAGCGATTTAGAGGAGAATATCAACTACGATCCCACACCAGATCCTATCCATGATATAACAAAAATTACCGATAAATTTAAAAATTCAAAAATAATTAACACAGCTAAAAATAAAATTTTCCCAAATGAAAATGATGATGAATATATAGATGATCCAAGTATAGATGAAGAATTTATCAGAAATGTAAGATCTTATGGTGAACCGGAATATGAAACAAATGAAACTTATGAACCTACTAATGATATATCTGTAATTGAACCTATACATAATGCAAAATATGACGAAATAGTAGATAAAAAGATACGTGAAGAAAATACTAAAAAATTAAATATAAATACCCAAGAATCAAATCATAAAAAAAGTATAAGTTTTAAACTTAATAATAATAATGTGACTTTAAATACAAATGATGAGATTATTTTTAACTTTAACAATGAAAGTTATTCTAGTAAAGTCTATAAAATTGTGGGAGAAGATATTACTGTTAAATTTCGAAACAAATATATCACTATTAAAACTTCTGATATAAAAAAAATATTCTAATTTTTTTATTATCTTTTTCCCCTTAAAAAAAGAAGAGGAGGAAGGGGAGGATTGATTTATTTATGGGTGAAGTAGAATATTAATTCATTGTCTTGGATTTCATCTAGACGTGCAAAGCCTACTCTTTCGAATTGTACAATATCTCCAATTTTTGTTTGTTTAAGTGAGCCTTCGCCTAGGCCTGTTTTTATGTTTCCATCATTCATGATAATTTTAACATTTACATTATCTTTAATAGGTACCCATTGGACAATTTTGGCTTTTTTATCTTTTGCTTCTTCAAATGATGTGGAGTTATAAAATGCGTTTCCATTTTTAATATCTATATTGATAGTGTCCATTAATCTGATTAATCCATCATTGATATCTTTATTAGCTAAATAAGCTTTGCCTTCAAATGGTAATTTTCTATTTCCTCTTTCTAAATAATCTGCATGAAGTGGTCTTTCTACTTCAATATTTTTATTATATCCTTCGACAGTTATTTTCACGGGATTTTCAACAAAAAAATATCTGTTAGCTATGGGTTCTATGAAATTTCGGTTTAATCCGTAGATTTTTTTCCAACTAATAGCTGAGTCTGCCATTTTAACACCTATTTCAGTTATTAATTCATAGATTGTTCGTGGATCTATTCCTCTTCTAGCTAATGCTTTTAATGTTCCTAGTTGGGGGTCATCCCATCCGCTATAGATTCCTTTTTGGATTCCGTTTTGTGCTTTAGATGTGCTTAATGCAACATCTTCCATTTTTAATCTGCCGTAATGGATGAATTCTGGTATTTCCCATCCCATGTGTTTATATAAGTATTTTTGTTTTTCACTATTAGCTAGATGGTCTTTTCCTCTTAAAACATGAGTCATTCCCATTAAATGATCGTCTATTGCTACTGAAAAGTTCATCATGGGGTAGATTTTGTATTTATTGCCTAAGCGCGGATGTTCTTCTTCTATAAGTCTCATAGCCACCCAATCACGAATAGCGGGATTTTTATGCTCCATATCAGTCTTTATTCTTAAAACAGCATCACCATATCTTCAAATTCATCCCACAATTCAAGATTCTCTTCCACTGTATTATCCCTACATGGACATGCTTGACAATTATCTTTAAACTCTCTAAAACTATCACCATCACATGTACACATATATGCAGCTCCTTTTTCAATTAATTGACGAGCATAATCATAATAAATATCAAATCTATCCGATTGATATACAATTTCATCAGCTTCAATTCCTAACCATTTTAAATCTTCAGGGATCATCTCATAAGCAGGCTCATATATTCTTTTAGGATCAGTATCCTCTATTCTTAAAATTAATTTACCACCATAACGTTTAACATATTCAGCATTAGGAACAGCTGATCTAGCATGACCTATATGAAGAGGACCGCTAGGATTTGGAGCAAATCTCATAACAATATCTTTATGATTTCCTGGAAGTTCCTGTAAACCAGTTTCTTTTTTCTCATGTTTATCTTCAACAACAATACCATACTCCATTAATTTATTATTAAATTCATCAACAGATAATTCATTAATCTGACCAACAATTTCACCAACTTTAGAACTTATCTGCTTAGCTTGACTCCTTAAATCCGGTTCAGAACTCATAATTGAACCTATCACCGCCCCAGAATTAGCCTTATTTTTATGTTTAGCAGCATTTAATAAACCATGTTTATAGATAATTTCCTCTAAATTATTTTCTTGTCTGCCCATTTAAATCATCCCCTCATAAAAAAAAAAAATTTTTTTTATTTAGATTAATCATTAATATAAAATAATTATTATATTAACTATAACACATATAAATAAATGTTTCATTTATTTTTCTTTTAAAAGGTGTTAATTATGAAAAAACAATGTGTAGATGATCCTGAAAAATTAAATTGGGAGCAATTTTGGCAAGAAAAATTAGAAATGAAAAAAGATAAAAATAAAAATTGGGATAAAGCAGCCCCTAACTTTCATAAAGTTTCTAAAAAAGACGATTATCAAGAACTATTATTTTCCAAATTAATTCTTAATAAAAATGATACTGTTTTAGATCTGGGTTGTGGAGAAGGATCCATTACTCTTCCAATAGCTAAACAAGTAAAAGAAGTCACAGGTATTGATTCTTCTGTTAAAATGTTAGAACTATTAAATCAAAGAGCAGAAAAACAAAATATCACCAACCTACACACCATCCATAAACCATTAGAAGATATTACCTATCAAGAATTAGGAAATTATGATATTGTTCTTGCATCAAGATCACTAAATGGAATAAAATCCATTAACCAAACACTAAAAACAATAAA
This sequence comes from uncultured Methanobrevibacter sp., assembly GCA_947628455.1. GTDB lineage: Archaea > Methanobacteriota > Methanobacteria > Methanobacteriales > Methanobacteriaceae > Methanocatella. The sequence goes on along the minus strand of CANQZY010000033.1, from coordinate 4,868 downwards.
TCAAATAGCTAATAAATATGTGTTTATATCACTATTCGGACCGAATAATTGGAAAATAGAAAATGAATTTCTCAAATATATAGGCAAAAAACCACATGAATTTCCAGGATATAACTATATATTCAACATACTATTTAATATGGGAATTTATGCAAATATTGAAAGATTGAATATAAAAAGCTATAGGGAATATAATACCATACAAGAAGCCATGAATAACGGGAAATTCAGATTAGATTTGCTCAATACTAAAGAAAAAGAAAAACTTAAAGAATATCTTAAAAAAATACTTAAAAAAGATCCTCAAACAGGAAAACTATATAACATTAAAGATAAAGCAGACTGGATTTTAATATGGTGGGAAAAATAATAAAAAAAAGAAAAATACTACCAATTTTTCACAAAATCAGAAATTTTATAATCTGAAGGTTGAGATAATTGTACTTGTATAGTTGAATCAGAATCAGGTAAATCATATACAAAATTTTGAGTATTTAATTCACCCTGAATATTATCATAATACAATCCATTAAAACCATTAATAGTCTCATTTACCGCACTAACAGAATGTGCATTAAGTTTAGAAGCTTTAGAGTTAAAATCCTGAATGTTAAAACTTACCTGAACATTAGTATTATTTTTACAATCATAAACTATATAAGCTGAATGACCATTAGTACTCATACCATTATAATTAAATCCTTCAGATTCCATATATCTAGTTATATTATTCTTAATAGACAACAATTCAACAGAAGCACCATCATCACTTTTAGATAAATATTTATCCATATTTAATGAACTTGCTGAACATGCCCCTCCCATCAACAATAATATAAAAGCAACAATTATTGTTATATTAATAATTTTTCTTTTCATATTAAGAATATTTAAAAAAAATAATTTATATAATTTTAGTATTTAAAAAAAAAGTTTAAAAAAAAAAGATAAATAATTTTAAATTTCTTTAATCATAGTTAAAATCATTTTAAATCTTACATCAGCTTTAAGAGAATGATATTTATCTGCAGGAAGAATAATCATTTCACCTTTACTTACATTTGTAGTTTCGTTATCAATAGTTACTATAGCTTCACCATCAACAACTTGTAAAAATGCATCATAAGGAACTATATGCTCACTAATTCCTTGACCCTCATCAATAGCAAAAGCAGTGATAGAACCAGTAGTATGTTTCACCAATTCTTTACTAACAATAGTATTATCTTGATAATCTACAATACCTTCTAACTCTAATGGTTTTCCCACAATTTCTTCTTTTAATTCAGTCATTTTTTCCATCTCCTAATTTATTTTGTTATACTTAATACAATAGATATTCAATTATATAAATATTACTATTTCATACTCTTTTTTTTCAACCCATTATTCTTTTAATATCCTCTTTAGGATCTCCGATCATAGTTAAATTATAATTTTCAACTAAAATATTTAAAATATCATCATTAACCCAAGCTGGTAAAATAGGTCCAATTAACATGTCTTTTTTATCAATTGCAAGTAAACTCCATAAAATAGCAACTGCTTTTTGTTCCATCCAACTTAAAACAATAGTTAATGGTAAATCATTTAACTGCATGTCAAATAAATCACATAATGCTTCGGCTAATTCAATAGCTACAATTGTATCATTACATTGGCCCACATCAATAAGTCTTGGCACACCTTCAATATCGCCTAAATCAAGATCATTAAATCTAAATTTACCACATGCAAGAGTTATTATTACTGTATCTTCAGGTAAATTCTCAACAAATTCTCTATAGTAATTATCTTTAGGAGTAGGCGCATCACATCCTCCGATAACAAAGAATCTGCTTATTTTCCCATCTTCCACTAATTGTTTAATTTTATCAGCTAATGATAAAATTGTTGATAATCCAAAACCAGTTGTAACAGTGAAAGTTTCCTCTGGCGGCATTTCTCCAAGTTCAAGAGCTTTATCTATAATTGGTTGGAAATCATAATTTTCAATAAACGGAACTCCCGGTAATTTCGCAACATCCATTGTAAACATTCTATCAGCATAATCATCTTTTGGCGGAACAACACAATTAGATGTTCCTAAAATCGCTGCATTATATTTACTAAATATCTCTTTTTGATCCCACCATGATTTACCAATCTCACCCACTAAATGATCATATTTAGCAAGACCTGGATATCCATGTGCAGGTAACATTTCACTGTGAGTGTAAACCTTAATTCCAGTTCCTTCAGTTGCTTTTAAAAGCTCTTCTAATGCTTTTAAATCATGTCCAGTGACAATAATAGCAGGACCTCCTTGAGAACCAACCTGAACTTCTGCAGGAACAGGTTCGCCGAAAGCATCAATATGAGCTTTTTTAAGAAGCTTCATTACTTTAATATTAGCTTTACCTGCCTCAATTGAAAGTTTAACTAAATTTTCAGCATCAAAATTAACATTAGTAAGAGTAGAATACAAACCTTTAGTTAAAAACTCATCCACTTCAGGATCTTCAGCACCTAAAACATTAGCATTATAATTATAAGCACTTATTCCTTTCATCGCAAAAATTAAATTATCTTGTAGCCTAGCTACAGTTGGTAACTTACCACAAACTCCACGTATTGTACAACACTTCTCACCTGCAGTTTGACTGCACTGATAACAAAACATATCTGGTTGATCCACCATAAAAAAATCCTCCATATAAATAATCTATTTTAGAATTAATATTATATACCTAAATCATATTTAAACTTACCCAAACTAAACCAAATAAAAAAAAAAGATATATAGTTATAAAGAAAAAATAACTTCTTTACTTTTTAAAACATTATCAAAATTATTCAACTCAATAATACCATTATCTATCTTTTTAATCAAATTCAAATCCAAAGTACCCTCACCCAAAGTTAAATGCTGATCCTTACATCCATTATTATCATTTATATGAAAATAACTAATATTTTTCAAATTAAAAAAATCATCACACTCACTACAAGTATTCGCATGACCCGTATCAATCGTAATCATACAACCTGATTGTTCACTAATATATTCTATCTCATCAATCCGATTTGCTAAAAATGAACTATTATTAGGCATATTCTCAACAGAAATTACTAAATCAGAATAATCTACCAGCTCACTCACACTTTCAATAGCTATTTCAACAGCCAATTTTCTTAATTTATCATCATTTCTACCAATTCTCCCCGGATGAACAGTTATTACCTCAGCATCAATTAATTCACCCATATCAATAACATTCTTTATTTGCAAAACACTCTCTTCTCTTATTCCTTTATTTATACTAGCTATATTCAAATCAACTGTAGGAGCATGAATAAACGTTGAAAAATCTTTTAAAGATTCAATTTTATTTCGATAAAACGGACCCTCAGATAAAAGTTCTATCATATCAAAATCATTACCTCTAGCTATCTCAACAATCTCCTGATTATTCTTATTAAATAAAGCTAACGTTGAAAAACCTATATTCATATAAATTATATTTATTTTAATATAAAACATATTAAATTTTATTAAAAAAAAATAGAAAATTAAAATTTAAAAAAAAAAGAATAAATTAATTTTAAGAATGTCTCTCAAGTACAAAATCTGCAATTTTTTCTAAAGCAATTTTACTTTCACTATCAGGCAATATTTTTAACAATTGTTTAGCCTTATCCACATTATCTTGAGCAACCTTTCTTGCATATTCAAGAGAATCATATTTATCAAACAAATCAAGCACTACCCCTATATCCTCATTAGAAGAATCATCATCCTTCAAAATTTTCAATAAAATTTCCCTATCCTCATCAGACGCCTCAAATAAAGACTTAACAACAATCAAAGTCATTTTACCCTTAGCTATATCACTACCAATAGGCTTTCCCAAAGATTCTTCATCACTAACCAAATCTAAATAATCATCCTGAATTTGAAAAGCAAGACCTATCAAACGACCATACTCATACATCACATCAACAATCTCATCACTAGCACCACCAATAATAGCACCCGCTTTCGTAGATGCAGCTATTAACGCAGCTGTTTTTTTAAATACCATATCCAAATACTCATCTTCAGACACATCATAACAACCCTCAAATTCAATATCCAAAGCCTGACCCTCACATATATAAAGACAAGCATCAGCTACAGTAGACAAAACCTTATTAATCTGCTCATATGAAACATCACTAGAAACCGATTGACTAATCATTAAAAAAGCTTTTGAAAATAAAGTATCACCAGATAAAATAGCAACATCATCATCCCATACTTTATGAACTGCAGGCATCCCTCTTCTAATATCATCATCATCCATTATATCATCATGAATCAAAGAAAAAGTATGAATCAATTCAATAGCTGCAGCAGAATTTAATGAACTCTCTTTTTTACCCCCAACAGCCTTAGTAGAAATAAGAGTAAGACAAGGCCTAATCATCTTACCCCCAGCTTTAGTTAAATAAACTGAAGCTTCCTGCAAAGCCTTTGGAGTAATAGTTGATAAATTATCCTTAATAGTCTCAATAACATCAACAGAATATGATCCCAATATTTCTTTTACATCACTCATAAAAAATTTCCCCATCAATATTTTACTTAATATAAAAACTCTCAGCTATTAAATACTTGAGCTTGCGAATTTCTTAAAATATGAACATTTTCACCAATCCTATAACCCTCTTCTTCAGCAAGTTCACCATATGCAGAAAGCATAGGCAAATCACCATGAGCAGGAATAATATGCTGCGGTTTCAACATTCTAATAAAATCCCTATGATCTTCACGCCCAGCATGACCTGAAACATGAGCTTCAGAATAAATTCTAGCACCACTTGATTTTAATCTCCTCTCCATAATA
>CANQZY010000032.1 GCA_947628455.1 uncultured Methanobrevibacter sp. | reverse complement strand
AGATACTTGATATAAATATCCATGTTCTTTTTCTAAAATAAAATCACCAAATTGTAATGAACGTCCGATTGTTATAATATCTGCTTCTTGAAAAACTACTGCGCTTGTAGGCAACCCTGTCCCTGTTTTATTAGTTAAATATATTGAAAAACCACTTTTTCCAACTAAGTTAGTTAAATATTCAATATTTAATGTTGTTGATGCAATACCAGTAATTTTAAATAAATTATTAGTTTTTTTATCAAGAATCAAATCTCCAATCTGAAAAGCTCTTTTATCTGGATTTGAAATTGAATTAATACTAGCTGATGGACTACTTGAATTTAAAGAAAGGGTACCCTCATAAATATAAATAGAGAAACCAGGGTCACCTTTATCTCCCTTTTCTCCCTTATCTCCAGAACCCTCGCCGCTTGCACTAATTGTTATAGTATTACTGTCTTTAGTTATGGAAACATTTTCACCCGCTTTAAGTATAATATCCCCGCCTATTTTATCATTGGGTGCGTTAGAAAGAGCAAGTGTTGTTTGAAGAGTAGACGGTAAAGTAAGCTCTGTATAATAAGGATGAGTTGATCCATGATAATAATAAATTTTAGCCAATTTATCTTGACTTTGACTTCTTAAATCAATGACTACATTTGCAAGAAGAACTTGAGATTCTGTGTGATGATCATCTGCGGGATTACGCCAAATTGTTCCATTAATATCATATAGATTATAACTGCTAACAAGACCATTCGGAAAATTATTATAATAACTACGAATTTCTTCTTTATAAACACTACTATCAATTACAGCAATACCATAATCAAATTTATGATCAGAACCGTCCCAACCTCTTACTCCTCCTAAACAAACGGCTTGAAGATATGATTTTTTACTGCTTTTATCCTCCTCGATTTTTGAATTATAAATCTGATAAAATATTAAATCAGAATATCTACCGTATTTATCATGTTCATCTGTATCTGATAGAGGTGCTAAAAGAATATCTCCTTTTTGATAATAATTATATGATTTACCTGTTAAATTTATTATATTATTTATATCGAAACCGACAATATTACGATTTGTATTATCAACATAAACTCCACCAAGGTCTTCAATAATAGGCGGTTTTAATGAAAAAAAGATTTTTGCTGTTCGTACTTTTAACCATTGTCCAAAAGTTAAAAGATTTTCTTTCGTTTCTGGTATCTCTGTATCATCATCTGATATTTTTAAACTTTTTGCAATTACATTACCCTTTTTATCTACACTAAATAAAGATGTATTTCTACTTGTACCTAACCAGATTGCTGGCTCTTCATCGGTATACCGAATTCCATTAGTATCAATTCCAAAAGGAGAGGTAGCAGGGCGTTCTCCCTGAAAAAGATAACCATCATTTAAAGTAAAGCCACCTATACTACCTTTATTAGCTTTTATCTTTCCTTTTTTATCTACACTAAAGTTAGCATTTTCAAAACCGCCAGTTTCACCTAGCCAAATACCTTCATTACTGTCAGGTCTAGTATCTATACCAAAAGTTGCAGTATTTATAATATCTTCAGCCTCGGTCTTAGTTGCGGCGCCTACAGACAAAATATTATCTTGTAATGAAAAACCGCCTATTCTGCCAGCATTTGCATATACGGTACCATTTACTTGCAATCCATCTTTATCTGAAATTAAGACCCAACCATCTGGAATTTTATCTTGATCTGTATCATTCTCTTTACTTCCTGTATATAATACAAAATTATCTGAAGTTAATTTATATCCAAAAGATTCAGAATTCTCACCACCCGCTTCTTTAGGAGCATAGTTATTGGTTACTTCTGCTATAATTCCATCTTTATCAACGCTAAGAATATACTCATTAATATCTTGTTTTTGTCCGTCTTTCATAATATTTAAAGAGCTAGCGGTAATATCTCCTTCAATCTCTGCCCCAGTAGCATGTAAATTTCCATCTTTATCTACACTAAAGTTAGCATTTTCAAAACCGCCAGTTCCACCTAGCCAAATACCTTGATTACTTTCTGTTTTAGGCTTAGTATCTATACCAAAATAAGAATTAACTGTATCTGCAGCCCCAGCAATAGATAATACATTATCTGCAAGACTAAATCCACCTATTTTACCACCTGTGGCATAAATTGTACCATAAATAACTGCATTATTAGCAGTGAGTAAACCTTCTTTTGAGACCTGAAAAAAAGACTCTTTTTTTTCTCCAGAATTAGGATCTATATAGTTTCCCATTCCGACATTAGTAAAAACAATATTATCTTCAGGATCATCTAAGGTAATGCTAATTGGACTTTCATTTTCTTTTAATTGATAATCTTTATTATTATTATAATATTCAAACTGATTTCTCCTATATGTTTTTATAAGAGTAACTTCTCTACTGCTTTTATCTTTAGAATTTATTATGGTTTGACCTATTACTAATGTTTCTTTTATATATATATAATTATCTGCTTGAATAGATAAAATAGTATTATTTTGATCTGTTAAAGTCTTGTAAATAAAAGGCATATTAGAATCTGCAAGTAGAACCCAAGCATAGTTATCTGAATCATCTTTATAAAACCTAAAAGTCCAACCACTTGCATTTATTTTTTTATTATCATCATCTTGCCCTTCAATAAAATCTCTATAACCATTATTTTCTTCTATGATATAGGTACCATCTTGACAAATATAAATATCCCCAATATGTTTTACTACTGTATTTTGATTAAGCCAATCTATATAAGGTTTATTCGATGTAGTGGGTAATCCTACTCCACTATATGTATCAATAGTACCATCAATCTGATTTTGTAAATTTTTTAAACTATCATTAATACTAGATAAATCTACATCAATATCTAAATTTTCAGAAGGAATCTTTATACTTCCTAAATTCAAACTAGTAGCATTTATATTACCTGTAATATTTAATTCCCATCTATCATTTTCTTTTTTTGCCTGAATTGAAGAATTTTCATCTCCAATAGCAAATCCATCTACACCAAAATATGCCCCAGATTTAGTAGAATCAACTTGGTCTTTTTCATTCCATAACGCACGCTGACTTACTTTAAAACCAGCTATCTGTACTTCATCTGGTCTATAAGAATCTGCAAAAAATACAACCTCACCCGCAGGTGTTATAATATTACCTTCATCATCTTTAGTTTCTTTAGATAATACTTGTAATCTACTTGCATTAATTAATAAATCAATAGTAGCAGGGTCATATTTATCAATATCAGTTGCGGGAATTTGCTTATAATCTTTCTCTCCATCAGGAATTATATAATAAATACCTTGATATTGTCCATTATTAGTAATAGTATTAAATATATTATCTCTACTAATGAGACGGGCGCGGAGGTCCTCGTCCAAAGATTCTAACTCTACCTTCGAAGATCCGAGGAACTGGTTCCCCGCAATCAACCCGCATTTTACAGTCATGGTTTTAGATATCTCTGAACCATAGACATAGCCAATCTTATTATTATTTTCAGTTTGCGGGTCCCACCACTGCGCCTGGTCAAAACTGTCTATTTTTTGCCAAACATATTTTATATCTCTTTCATTAATAACATAATCTTTAATTAATAACTCAAGTCGCGCAGTATCTGTATAAAGTAAAGACCTACTATCAACAAAACGCATATCCGCATTTCTCTCTGGCGTCTTATCATTAAAACTTCTTACCTTAGACACTAATTCTAAAACTGGCCACTTTCCGCGTTGAGTCTCATTAAAAATTATAAGTTCTGGACTAATAATAAGATAGTTCTCGTAGCGCGCGCAGCACTTAAAATGATTAGAAAACATATTAGCCTGATCTTCGTTAATAACAATAGTATCAGTTCCAGGTTTCCAATCTATTACATTTACTTCTGAACGATCATTCTCATCATCTACATAAACTTTTTGTAAAACATATTTTTCATTCAAGCAGCGCCAGCCTTCGCCGCCATAGATCTGGAAATTATCTTTATCAGCCGCGGTCACCCGCATATCTTCAACAAACCAATAATATTCAATTTTATTAGACGAAAAAATATCTCCGCCCCTCATAAAATTAGCGCGCAGCTTTAAACTTCTATTAGAATTATCTATTATGCCCAGACCTTCACCATCTGTATCTATATTTAAAGTAAATAAAGAGCGCGCATCAATATTTCTATCTCTAGCTACATAGCATTTTAAATTAAGTAATTTAACTTTAGCCTTACTATCTGCGTTCTTCAACTTTAAGAAAAATCTAATATTATTAATATTAGTTACATATTCTGGATTTTCAATATCAAAAACCGCATATTGATGTAAAGAATCATTTTCGCCTAAATAAGATAAAGGCTGACCTATCATTCTATTAATATCAAGAGTATAAGTTCTAGTATAAGTACCAAAATTATGCGCGGGCGCGCCTTCTTCAGCTAGCTCTTCCTCAACATACCCCTCAAACTGCGGATTTTTAAATTCTAGTGTAATTTCAATACCGTAGTTTTCAACTGTATTTTCATCTAAGATTTCGGGACGAAAGTCAGCTTCACAAATAAGTTTAGAACCAGGTAAACCTATCTTTTCTCTAAAGTCAATAATATCTTCTTGACTTAATGGAGTCTCCGCATTTTGTTCAAGCTGGACCGCAGATACCTCCCAATTTTGAATCTGGGATACATCTATGGGCATTGGGTTATAAGCTATGTATCTATCTAGCTCACTTGTTAATATTTGAACACGCTCTCTTACACTTGGCGCTACTTTACCTATGATTTTGCGCTCGGTGCTTAACAAATCATTATTATTTATTAAAATATAAACTAGATCTCTCGCAGAATAAACTGCACTTAAATCCGCGGCCGTTGCTTGAAAAGTACTAAGCTGGCTCTGTACAGTATAGTATCCAGAGGTTTCCGCAACATCGATAATAGTGCCAATAATAGTTTTATTGTAACCAGCTCGCGCCAGTTTTCCATCTATTTGTATATCTATTGCTTCTAATAATGCAGAATATTTACTCACAATATATTTTCTCCTTTTAACTCGTATATCTATTAAATATAAAAAATATTTAAGGTATATTATAAAATATTACCCAAAAAGCAAAAGCCCCACATTAAGTAGTGGGGCTAAGAATACCAGTGGCCTGTCTAGCAATTTGAATTATTATATCATTTCCAATTTCTTCACCATTATTCCCATTAGTATAAACTATTATATCTCCCGTAACAATTGCATGGCTATTATTATTAATTTCTGTTTTACTTGATGCCTTTTCTGTTTCTGTTTCAATAGCAGCTGTTTTTGAATCAACAATTTTATTTACTTGATCTTCAAGAATAGCACCTGCACCTACAGGCAATTTTTCTTTATTATCTTTTCCCCAAGAGCCATTATCTAACTCATATCCACCTCCAATACCTCTGTTTTTATTATCGGTATCATTAAATTTTTTAGTTTCGGTTTCGGGTTGATCGTTTTGTTCGGCTGAGAATGTATCTTTTGATTCTGCCCCTTCTTTAGAAAAATAATCAGTAGTATTATTTTGTTTTGGTTTTGTTGCTTCTAAAGCTTTTTCTATCTCTTCTAAGGTAACTTTAATTGTATCAATCATTTCTTGAAGAGGCCCCTCAGAAAATTTTTTAAATAAATCAAATACCTCGACAAATTCATCATGTATGGTTTTTAAATCATTAATACTATTTTGAATCACTTCAGCATTTTGTTTCATACCTTCTTCATTTAATGTAGTGAAATCTCCAACAATATTCTTTAAAATTTGATCCAACTGTTGAAGATAATTCTCTGAAGGTAATTCTCCACTCATCTTATCAAAAATAGTCTCAATTTTTGTAGCAATATCATCTAAACTTTTTGAAATACCACCTTCTTCATTTAACAGATCTTTAAATCTTTCCCAATTTGGTAATTCATTTAATAAAGTTTGTGCATCTGTATTAAAACTATTAGCAATAGACTTAGCATCTTCTTCTACATTTTGAGATAATGTTTTCATATTAGCTTCTAATGATGCTAACCTACCATTTGCTCCAAAATATTCTTCATTAACTGCCTCGATATAAGCTTGACGCTCCTCATCTGCCATGTTTGCGGCTTGCGCAATTTTTTCAGTATATTCCTTTTGTACTGCTAAATATTCATCACCAAGCGCGCGAAGTTGCTCTTTATCAATATTCCAAAGATTAGCTTCGGCTTCATTAAGTTCTTGCTGCGCTTTGTTAATTTCCGCTTGATCCGCAACAAATTGATACCTATAATTACCTTCTGTATCGCGGACTAGCTGCATTTGCGTAGCGCGATTTCGCGCTTCTTCGAGCTGGAGTCTCTTAACTTCAATCTCGTATAAGGCGTTCGCGCGATCTAGGTCATATTTTGTTAATTTATCTTTTTCTTTTAAGTATTTTTGCTGTTCTTGTAATAATTTATTAAGTTGCTGTTGAGCTTTGATATTACCTGTAAAATTTTGAATAGAATCTTGATATTTAGCTTCTAATTTTCGTATTTCATATGTTTTATTAACAGTATCATAATATCTCTCTGCTTGCTCATTTTGTATTCCCCATGGAGTAGAAAATAGAGTAGAGCTTTCTCCTTCTTGGAATTTTCTAAAAAACTCATCTACTGCACTGTATACTTCATTTAAATATTGATCTTTGATATTTTGAATCCATGATTCTATATAAGAATTTCGTTCATCAAGAGCCGAATAAAAATTAGCATTTGCAGTATCCCAAGTATCTCCTTCTGTAATACCAGATTCTTGTAATCTTTTTATTTCTTCTGCCCAAGTTTTAGCTTCTTGTTGTGCGGCCATTACTTCTGCTTCAGTATATTTAGTTCTATCTGAATATAAACTCTCTAATTTGCTAAAAGCGCTATCTCCATAAAGCAAATTTACTATATTCATATCATGTTCAATTACTTTTTGTAATCTTTCATAACTTTCAATTTGTTTATCAAAAGCATCAGAAATTTCTTGCATACCAGATAAATAAAGAGATTCTGCTTCATCCATTGCAGATTTAACATTTCCCATTATCTCATAAATTGCATTTATAGCTTCATTACGACGCGCCTCAATTTCTTTTTCATTAATTTCACCATCAACCTCAAAATAAGATCTAGCGACCTTGTCTCCATTCAAAGCAGCATTAGCCATATTATATTCATATACTCTTTGCGCAAAATCATTTAAACTTTCTTGATCTATATAAGTTTGCATGTTGCTTAAAGTATAACCTATAGCTTTAGGTAAATTATCTTCATAGAAAGATTTCAGAGCATCATTAAAATCTCTTTTCATTTGGGTAGCATCTAATTTAATTTGAATTTCTAAATCAAAAGCTTGAAGTTTTAAATCTAAAACTTCTTGAAGGCGATCTTTCCAGTTAGTAACAGCATCTTCGGTTAAATTTACTGCTTCAGTATAATCATTTTGTTGTTGTTTTAAATCTTCTATAAACTCAATAGTATCTTGATCTGATAACTTCTCAGCCTGATTGGCAATTTTATTTAATATCTCATAATCAATATTTCCTTCCGAATCAAATAAATTAGTAATATCATAGCCTGCTTGGGTTAAAGTATTTTTTGCATTTTCTTTAAATGCTTCCCAGCCATCTTCAACTATTTTTAAATTTTCTTGCAGCTGTTCTCCGCGTTCCTTCTCTTTATCAAGAATTTCTTGTTCAGTTTTTATTTGCTCTTGTAAATTTTTTAATAATTTATCACCTATTAAAGTATTTTGCTCTCTCTGTAATTCATCTAGATTTTTTTGTAATTTATCTAATTCTCTATTTATGTTTTCAACAGGATCTGCTAGTTTTAAAGCGGCTGCTTTTTGTAACTTTGATAAAATTTCTCTTTGATATTCTAAATTACCACCCCATTGAGACCAAGTTTCTGTTGAAAGACCTAATCTTTCAACTTCATCTAATATAAAACCTTGTTCAACTTTATCAAAATCTTCAACAGCAAGAATACCTTCTTCAATATACTGTTCTCTTAATTTATCTAACTCTTCTAAATTTGCAGCTTGTGATATAACTATTTGAGCAGCATCATGATTATGTAATAAATCTAACTCTCCAGCGGCGGCCTGCTGTAAAATTTCATCAGCAGAACCATAAATTTTTCTAAGGTCTTCATTAGCTTTATCTCTAGCTTGATTAATTGCAGTCATTAAATCTTCATCAGAAATATTTTCTCCTTTAAGATTTAATATGCTTTTTAAATAATCTCGATTTCCCTCAGTTATGTCTTCTACAGTATTGACTCCCTCAAAAGCTTCTCTTCGTTCAAAGGCGTTCTTTAAGGTATCATAGGATAATCCTGATGCTTTTATAATTTCTGAATCTGGACCTAGATCAAGCAATGTCCTTGCAATTTCTAGATTAGGACTCTTTGAATCTGTTTTAATTTCTGTAAGGCCTGCTTTATTAAGAGCTGCAACCTCATCTTGAGCTTTTTTGAAGCCTGTAACATAATCTGATATATCTTTTTGAATTTGCGAATTTGTCTTTTTTAAAGAGCTTTGATTTCCTATAAATTGGTATCCTTCTTTAGTTAAAACAAACTGTTCTTTTAAAGCCGCATTAAATGCTAAGATTTTATCTAAATCATCTTGATCAATAATATCACCAGGATGTAAATCACTTAAAGTATCATTAATTTCAATAATTTCATTTTTAAAACTTTCAAACTCGGTGGTTAAATCAGAAATAATAGAACGAGAATTTTTAAAATTTTGCATTAATTGAGAATATACGCCATCTATATCTTTTATATCAATATGCGCGTCTCTCATTGCCGAAATAAAATCATTAAAGCCATCTCTACTAGTCCAATCAATAGAATTAAACAAATCCGTAACTTTTTCTAATTCCTCGCCCGTATATTGAGCTAAAAATTTAGCTGCATTATTGGCAGCATCTCCACCTGCTATAGAATAAGCAGATTCTAATGCATTTCCAATTTTAGTTTTCATTTTTAAACTTAGATCTTTAAGACCTTGATTTTCCATTTCTTCCCTCGGAAATAGTAAATCTTGGACAATAGAGTTACGACCTGCAAGGATAGTCTGCTTCTGTGTTTCATAAGCCTTTATAACCTTATCAAGACCATCTTTAATCAATTTTTGTTCATCGGTAAGAGCTGCAGTATCACTAAATTCTGATCTAGCTTCTTGTAATCCTAATAATTCACTAGTAGTCATTTCAGAAACATCTGTAGAAATGCCATGACCACTTTGGAGAATATTATTAATTATTCTAGTATTATTTTCAGGACCCTCTCCTAATATTGCTGAAACTGCATCTGCTTGCTTTTGAGCTTCTTTCACTGCACCTTTAACCGCTTCTTCATATACTGCATCTTGAGCAAGTTCTGCCCGCATTTGATCAACACTAACAGAAATTTCTTTTCCATCTTTATAGACTTTTTTTCCATCTACAGTATAACCAGCATCTTCACCACCCATAAAAGCAGCGTATGCTTTAGCAACATCTTTTTTTCCTAAATCCTGATATTCTTTTAATTTTTGTTCATATTTTTCATCCGCACTTTCTTGTGCGATGGCCTGTGCAACAACTTTATATTCACTAGCTTCATAATTTTCATTCCCAGCTAACTTAGATTCAGCAATTTGACGACCCAAAAGCGCATTTACCGAATTATTTTTTTCAATTGCGGCAGCGTTTTCTTTTAAAGCTGTTGTCAATTCATCTATTAAATCTTCATCTACCCCTAAACTATTTAAACGCTCTTGTATTTCTTGATCTGTTGTAAGAGTACCGTTAGCAATTTCATTAGAAATATCACTTATTTGTTGATCACTTAGGTTCTGTTTATAAGAAGCTGCACTTCCAATAAGCGTAGCAGCCATAACAAGAGGTCCAGTAAAAGCACTTACTGCCAAAGTTCGATCCCATGAAAGACCTCGAGTTCCTAAATTTCTAACTTCTTCCGCCTTGGCAGCTTGATCTGCTTGATTTTTTAATATTTGTGCATTTGCAACCCTAGCTTGTTGTTCTTGAACTGTTTGTTTTTGCTTTTCTAATTGTAGATCAAGACCTTCTTGACTTATAGTCATACGACCATTTTGATCTGTTGAAACATATTTTGCTAATTCAGGATAAGTATTAATTAAGTCTAAAACTTGTTGATTAGCTTCAGATATAGCATCTTTCCATTCTTGCGTTCCTGCGGTTAATTCATCAATCGCACTTTGTGCATCATGATAATCTTCAATAGATTGCTTCAAATCTTCATATGCATTTTTTACTTCATCAAGAGCGGTCTTTTGCTCTTCATAAGCTTGATTTGCTTCTTTTGCTGCCTCGGCCGCCTGATGCTCTTTTTTATTAATTGCATCAAAAACTGCAACAATAGCAAAAATAGTCGCAGCCGCTGCTGCAATAATTGCTATAATTACTAATAAAGGACTTGCAGATAATTCCGCTTGGATCGCGGCCCAGCCTACTTCTTTAATTTTTCCTATAATCCCAATCAAAATAGGAATTAAAGCTGGTAAAACCGCAATTAAAGCCATAATAATTTTTTGAGCTTTTTCTCCTGCCGTTAAACCATCATCACTAATAATACTAACAACATTGCTAATAGTACTTCCTAAAAGCATTAAACCGCTAGCCATTTCAGTAATAGCTTGTTGAGCAGTGGCTTTTTTAACTTTTTCTTGAGCTTCCGTTAACTGGTTAAATTCTTCAGATGTCTGGTTTATAGCATCATCCATGTTTTCAAAAGAAAGACTTCCTTCTTCTCCTGCCCTTTGCATCGTATCGCCTAGCTCTTGGAAATCTATATCTTTTAATTTTTGGTAATTTATGCTTATATTACCTTCATCATCTTCATTTATGACCCCATCCCATAATTCATCCAATTTAACTTTAGTTTCATCTGAAACAGTTCCCAAAGATTTTAATCCATCAATCTGTTGTTGTATTGCTTGAGCAGCTTGTTTTTTTGTCCCTTTTGTTTGGGCCCCTATTATATTTTGAATAGTATTTTCTTGAAAATTCGCCAATAAATTTTCAGTATCTTGACCAAACATTGCCATGTTGGTCTTAGAACTTTCTGATAAAGTTCCTTGTTTTGCTTCTTCTTGAGCAGTTTTAAAACGTCCTTTTAATTCATCACTTGCTCCAAAGACATCTAAAGCCTCTGCGGCCACGGAAGTTCTTCTTTTATTATATTCATAAGCATTTTCAGTAGCAAATAAAGAAGTTGCTTGATCTTGAGTTAAAATACCTTTTCTAGCAGCAGTTTGAAAATCTACTTTTCTTTGAGCATCTGCAGATACTTCTTTATAAAAGTCAGATTCAGTTTCAATACCTTGTTCTTTTGCAAAGTCCTCATCTTGCAATGCTTTTGCGGCATCTTTTTCAGAAAGATCCAGACTATTATAAGTATCTTTTAATTGACTAATTTGATCCCTATATATTGCTGTATTTTCAGCGCCTGCTTTATCGATCCTATTTTGGCGAAGGACAGCGTGGGCACCCTTTATCTGGTGGTGGATATGTGCCCTGCCTACGTAGGCGGCTGGGCTGTGGACGGTATGGTGTGCG
>CANQZY010000031.1 GCA_947628455.1 uncultured Methanobrevibacter sp. | reverse complement strand
TATTTTTGTATTAAAGGTCTTGAATAATTTCTTAGATCTTTTTGAATTCCATTTTTACCATATAATTCACGAATATTATTTAATAATTCTAAATATTGACTAACATTGTCATAATCTTTTTTAGATTTTTTATTAGCTACAATTTTTTTACTAAGTTCATTGACTTGATTAATAAGTTCTTTAGCTTGTCCTTTAATTGTGCTTAGTTCTTTAGAAAATTCTTCATGTTTTTTTTCGAATAATTCATGTGAATAAAAAACTTTATCGTATTTGTCTTTATCATATTTTGAATTATTAATGTTATCTTGAATGCTGGCTATTTTATTATATTTCCAATCAATATCTTCTTTTTTAGATTCGAGTTGTCCTTCTAAAGATTTTTTAGTTTTAATAAAGCCTTTTAATTGGTTATATTCTTCTTCTTTAGATTTTAAATCATCTATACGTTCTTTAAGTTCTTCAAGTTCCATATCTGTTGTTAGATGAATATCTTGTTCTATTACCATTTCAATATTTCGTACATGAGCATCAATTTCATTTGATATTTGAGTTAGTTTATATTCAGTTTCTGTTTCACTCTCAAGAACATCAAGAGCTCCTTTAGCTTTAGTATAATTTTCATAAGATTTTTGGTATTGTTCATTATCAGTTTTTTCATTAGAAATTTCAAGAATTAATTCTCCGAGTTTACTATTTGTATAATCTTTAACTTCTAAAGCTTCATCTAATTCTTTTAATTTTTCAAGTTCTTCTTCGAGAGATTGGAATTTATATTTATATTTGACTATATCTTTTGCTAAAGATTGAACATTGATGAGTTTTTGTTCATAGGAATCTTTATTTGATTTGAGAAGTTTTAATGATTCTTCATTTTCATTAATTAGATCATGGCTTTGTTCAATGTTGTATTTGTAATAATCAACAAGTTCATGTTTTTTAATTTCATCAATAGTGGATTGGCATACTGGGCATACATTATCAACGGTTTCAAGTTCTTTTAATGGTTTTTCACAAGATTTAATTGTTTCATTGAATTTTATAATTTCTTCATTTTTTCTATTGATTTCATCATTTATTAAATTGATTTTTTCGTTAATATCTTCAATAAATTTTTCAGTTTCATCATCAAGTTGTGAAAAATTATCTACGGAATTTAATATATCTGAAGAAAACCCATATTCTGTAAGTTTTTCTTTGGAGTTGGAAAAAAAGATTTCGATTTCATTTCGATTTTTTTCAATGTTTTTAAGTAATACTTTTTTATCATTTTCAAGTTGGGCTATTTTAACAAGTTCTTTTTCTATATTATATTTACGATCATTGAGTTTTTTAAGTTTTTCTTCACTTTCGATATATTTGTTATATCCTTCTTTTTGATTTTTAATAATTTCTTTTTGTTCTTTGATAGATTTTAAATTTTCTTTAATCTTTTTTTCATCTTTTTTTAATTGTTGAATACTAACAACAGATTTTTCGAAATCAAGATAAATTGGAAGTTTTTTAACATATTTATCGAGTCTGATAATTTTTTCTTCAGCTTTATTAATTTCATCTATTTTTTCCTGAAGATCTTTTTTATCATTTTCAAGACTAATTAATGTTTCTTGTTCTGATTTTAGATTTAATAAATAATTGTCGTAAATTTCTTTTTCGCGTTCGAGGTTTAATTTTTGATTTAAATTAGATTCATGGAGTTTATCAACTTCTTTTAATTTATCTTCTAACTTAAGGCCTTTTTCTTTAAGACTGTTTAATAAAGCCGTTTTCTTATCATAAGTTTCATTTAATTCATTGCTTGAATATAATTTACCTTTAAGTTCAGCTTTTAATTTTTCATAGTTAGAGATGAATGGTTGGATATTTTTCCAAGCTTTTTCTAATGAATCAAGACCTAACAATTTTCCAATTAATTGTTTTTTCTCTCCGGAAGTTTTATCAACAAGTTCTGCAATTTCTCCTTGTCGAATATAAATAGCATTTAAAAATAAATCTGAATCAATGTCTAAAATATTGTTAATTTCTGTATTAACTTCTTTATCCCCAACACATATTGGTATAAATTGACTATTGTCTGTAATTTTTTTAAGAATTGTTGATTTTAAGTTAGATGTTGATTTTTCTCTAATTATTTTATATTCTTTTCCATTAGAAATAAATTCTAATTCAACAATCATTTTATCTTTTGCACCTTTCCTTATTAAATCATCGATTTTTTTAGATTTATGTTGTTTGAATAATGCAAAACTAATAGCTTCTAGAATTGTTGATTTTCCTGCACCATTTTCTCCTACAATAATACTGATTCCTTTTTGGAATTTGATTTCAGCTTTATCGTAAGATTTGAAATTTTCAAGTTTTAATTTTGTAAAAATCATGATAGTGCCTCTTTAAATCTTATTTGATTTTTTTTTGTATTGGGTTCATTATTGGGTTCATTTTTATCAAAAAGCATTTTATTATAGTATTGTTGGATTAATTTTGATGATAATTCTTGGTTATCTTTTGAAAGGGAGTCGTATAATTCTATTCCTAATTGAGTTATTTTTTTATTTCCATATTCGTTTAATTTATTTGCCAGAAGTTCTTTAGGGTCTAAAGATTTATTTTGTTTTAAAATGATATCTAAATCGGATTTTTCTTCTTTCATTTTAAAATTAGGTTTAATCATTAAAGCTAAATCACCTAATTCTTTATTAATGAATTCATAAATATCTTTTATATTATTTTTTACATTATAAATAATAAGATTTAAAATAGGTTTTTTATCAAAATTTTTAATTAGTGTTTTTAAAGAATTTATTTCTATGGCAAGATTATTAAAATCAATATTTTTAGTTATAAATTCTCGAGGCATGTTAATAGAAACTCTTTTAATATTGATTTTTGGACTGCTCATATCAACAACAACAAAACCTTTTCCATTTTTTTTTAAATCTTCTACTTCATCGGATTTCCAAATTTCGGTTGATCCAGGATAAACAAGTTTTCCATTGCCAAAATTATCTTCGATAAATTTATGTATATGGCCTAATGCATAATAATCAAAGTTTTTAGGAATATCTCCTATTTCTAATTCATTATTAAAGGGTAAATATTTATCTATTCCTTGATGAAGAACTAATATAGATTTTTCATGATTAGCAGCTTTTTCAGAAAGTTCTGCTAATTTTTTCTTTAAATTTTTATTTTGAGAATTTGGATAAAAAGGAAGACCTGCTATAAAAATATTTTCATGCATGTAATTTGTATTTATAGGGCTAATTACTTTTAAACCAAATTTTTTAAATAAAACTTGAGGAGGTATCGCGTCTTTACGCATTAAAGAATCATGATTACCTGCCACAGCATACATTGGAATACCTGCACCTTTTAATTTTAAAAGTCCTTTCTGAAAAGCTAAAAGTGCATTAGGTGATGGTTTTGCAGTTTCAAACAAATCTCCTGAATGTATTACAAAATCAACATCTTCTTCTATTATTTTATCTATAATTTTTTCAAACACTTCATAAAAGTCTTTTTCTCGCTCACCAAGACCATATTGCCTATAACCTAAATGAGTGTCTGATAAATGTGCAAATTTCATTATTATTACCTTTTTAATTTATCAAGTAGTAATTTAATTCATAATCAATATACACTTTAAAAAATCTTTTATTATAAAAAATCTCTTTATAAAAAATAATATATAATATTTACTTAAATTTTTATTTAATAAAAATTATTATTTAAGTCAAATATTAAAAAAAAATATTTTATATTATCATTCAACTATTAACTAATTAACCAAAAATAAATAATTTTAAAAATCCCAAAATTTAATCAATATCAGTAATTTAATTAATGGTTATTAATATATTATAGATATATGAAAAAAATTGAAATAGAATCTATAGGAACTATTCATACACCTTTTAATGATATTGAAGGAATGCCTATACAAACCATAGGTGCTAAAGATATCCCTGGAGAAATTCATGTGAAAGATAAATTTAAAGAGGGACTAAAGGATTTAAATGGATTTTCTTATATTAATATTCTTTATAATTTTCACAAAATTAATGAGTATGATTTAACTGTTACACCTTTTTTAGATAATAAAAAAAGAGGCATCTTCGCAACAAGATCTCCTAAAAGACCTAATCATATTGGTTCATCAATTGTAAAAATAGATAAAATTGAAGATAATATCATTTATATTCTAAATGTAGACATTCTTGACGGAACTCCTCTTATAGATATTAAACCATACGTTCCCCATCTATGGGAAGAAACAATCGAAAAGGAGGACTTAAAAATTGGATGGTTTAAAGATAAACATCAAAATGCTAAAACTCAAAAATCAGATGATAGATTTTTAAGTCTATCTCAATTAAAAAAAAATTAATAATCATAACCCAAATTTAAACTATCTTCTTTTTGTTTTTGAATTTCTTTATTTTCTTTTTCTTGAAAATTAGATAGTTCTTTAATAACATCAATATCTCCACCATAAGTTTTTCCTTTAAACTCTTTTATTTTAATTAATGTAGGTATTTTTGTCATTAAGCCTAATATTATAGCTTCCCCAACATTTAATGAAGGTAATTGATTTATTAAATCTGTTGATAAACTTTCACTAGCTGATTGCACATATCTTTGATCTTCCGGTTCTACCAATCTTAAAATTATCATATTATTCATTTGTGAAAGTGCATCATGATCAACTGTTTTAGGTGATTGACTTACAAGACATAAACCTAAACCAAATTTACGCCCTTCTCTAGCTATTCTTCGAATCCAGAATTTAGATTGAGAATCTCTTTTATTCGGAGCTAATATATGTGCTTCTTCAAGAATATAAAATACAGGGAACTCTAAAATTTCAGTTAATTCTCCATGTATAGCATTTTTTCTATATTGTAGAGAATTCCTTAATATATGACTTACTAACACTTCCGCAGCATATTCATCAGTTTGACTTAAATCTAAAACATTAAGTTTCCCTATTTCTATATTTCCTAAGATATTTTCTTTATTTGTATTAAATAGATTAGTATATTTTTCCATTAAATCATCAATTTTATTTAATACAGCTAAAATATTATTTTTATCATCAGCTGGTTTATCATCATCCTCATATAATACTTTTAAAACATCATGTATAATCTTTAAAAAATCATTAGTAGATGTTGCTCCTTCTTCAACTAATTTATTTGCTTTTTTAAATGCTCTTCTAAACCAACGTTCTTGTTTATGCGCAATATTTGAAATATTAGATAATTTTTTAATTTCATTAAAAGACATGTATTTTGGATTTATTGTTGGTTGAATAAGATTAATAGACCCATTTTTAAATTCAGCTCCAACATATTCACCATGCATATCAAAAATAAATATTGGAATATTATATTTAAGCATTTCATCAATTATAACAGAAACTGTATTAGATTTACCTCCTCCAGTCATGGCTAATATAGCTAAATGTCTGTTTAAAATTGAATTTGCATCAACTTCTACTTCAACATCATTCTGATTAATTAAATTTCCAATATTTAAAGGATTATCAACTTTGAAAATTTCTTTTAATATTTCATTATCCGCTATTTCAATAGGTGTTCCTGGAGGTGCAGGGATTCTAGGAATTTTTAAATTATCATTAAGATCTCCTAAAATTTTGATTTTACCTTTAATATAATATTCATTTTCTTCAATTCCAGCTATCATCTCAACAGTTTTTATATCATATATTTCCCTGTTTAAAGCTAGATTACCTCTAATAATATTTTCAATCACTCCAAGAATCTTTTTACCATCATAGTTAATTATAACATATTCTCCTATTTGCGGCATTTGATCTGATATGAAGTGAAGTTCATAATGATGTGTTTCACCAATACATCGTCCAATAATCATTCATATCTCCTCTTTTAATTACTCTAACATTTCTCTACCTATTTTTTCATAAATATTCATCATTAAAGCTAATTCATCCATGTTTTTATTGGAAATTGCAACCTCTTTATGGGCTTTTTTTAAAAGATAAGGATAACCATCAGCAGAATATTTTTTAAGTTTTTCTATAATGTCTAAAACTTCTTTTTTGTTGGCTTTATAGGGTAATTCTACTTTAATTACGTTTTTATTATCCTCTAATCTTAAATAGAATATGGTAAATTCAAGATTTTTAAAAAATTTGTCTTCTATTAAAAATTCATTTTTAATTTCATTTAAAACTTTTTTATAAATTATGTTGGAGATTCCAGATTTTTTAGTATATCTATCAAAAACAGCAATATCTGGAATATTGCTTTTAAAAATATCATGATTAGTAGATGTTTTTGAAATAGTGATAATTTTTTTATTATTATTTAATAGATTTTTTAAAAGAAGTAATTTTTCAATAGATGATAAGAATAATGTATAATCAAATTGTTTTGGATTATGTATAGAATAATCTTTTATAAGTTTTAAAGAATAAATTTTAGAGTCAAAGTATTTTAAATTCTTTTGAATTTTTTTAACCATGTTATTTAGTAGTTCGTCTTCTTTTTCAAAAATAGGGTTGGTGTTTGGAAATGGTCTTATTAAATCTCCATAAAGTGAACCATCATATAGATAGTAGTCAACTTGAAAATCTTTGATAGATTTTATTGCGTATTTAATTTCTAAAATTTCCATGAAAGTTCTAAGTAAATCTTCAGTGAATTCATTATGGTGTAGGCTATCGATTTCTGCTGTGTCTATTTTTATGAGTTTATTATTAGAATATATTATTGATTCGCATCCAACAGCATATAATGTGAATGAAATATATTTTTTTTTATTATAGCTTCCATCTCCAGCAGCTAAAGAGAAATTTTTATATGATTGTTTAATTTTAATGTCTTCCCATTTATTTGGAATTGTTGATTTAATTTTCATGTCAATATTTTTAATAGAATTTTTCTTTTTGGAAGCTTCTATATATAGTGAATTTAACATTTTTTAAATCAATCCATAATATTCTTTTTTTGGGGGGTAGGGAAATTTAATTTTGTATTAAGGGTATTGGAAATTTGTAAAAAAGGAGATATAGTGGGATTTGAGATGTTTTTTTTATTGTGATGCTTTTTTAAGTGAGGTTGTGATTTCGTTTATTTTTGATTTGATATCTTTTGTTTGTTCTACGATTGTTCCGGTTACAATAATATCTGCACCGGCTTTTGCAGCTGTATATGCTGTTTTAGCGTCTTTGATTCCGCCACCGACTATTATGATCATGTCTTCTGTAGCTTTTTTTGTATAGGTTATCATTTCAGGGGGTATGGGTTTGTCAGCACCGGAACCTGCTTCGATATAAAAAAATCTCATTCCCATGAATTCTGCAGACATTGCATAAGCTGCGGGTATTTTAGGTTTGTTTCTTGGAACTAGTTTAGCATCTCCAACCCAACCCACAGTTCCTCCGGGTTCTATTACCATATATCCCATGGGTAATACTTCTATGCCTGATTGTTTTACTGTCATTGCAGCTAATGATTGGGCTCCGGTAATCCAGTAAGGGTTGGTTGAGTTTAGATAGCTCATGAAAAATATTGCGTTTGCATATTTGCTTACACTGTTAATGTTTCCTGGAAATATGATTATGGGGATGTTGATATTTTCAGATAATATTTTGCAGGTGTCGTCTACTTGTTTATTATTAACTGTGGATCCTCCTATCATTATTCCGTCTGTTCCTCCTTCAATAGCTTCAGTTGCTATTTTTAGTGCGGTTTCGGCTGTTTGTTCGTCAGGATCGATTAATGTGAAATGAATTTTTCTAGTTTTTAATATATTTCTTATTTGTTTTTCAACAATATCCATATGAATCAACTTAGTATAATGAGAAGGAAGTGTGATAAAATTTTTATCCTCTTGGTTCTTTTGCTTTGTATCGTAAACCTGTGTAGCCGCATTTTCTACAAGTTGTTACACTAGGTGGATTACGAGCATTACATTTTAAGCAAATTTTAACATTAAACATCCTGTTTTCAGCTTCTTCAAATCTTGCCATGAATTAGTCCTCCTATAATAAGTGTTAAAAATGAATTAATTAATAAAATAAATTGTTGTTATGAATATAAAATTAATATAGAAGTTCATAACTATTAATAAATAATTTAATTTTAATAGTATTTAAAACCTTTGTTAATACATTAAATATAAGGAGGAAGAAATAAGTAATATTTTTTTTAAATTTTTATTAGTTTAAATATTTTTTAGATTTTAAAAAATTATTTTGAATTTCTACAACTTCAATACTATTTTTAGCTTTACTGTAAGATTCTAGAAGTTCATGATTTAGCTCTAAAAATGTATGGCCCCATTTAAATCCGTTGAGAATTTCGTTAGCTTCTTTTTTAAATCTTGTTATATAGAGTGTGGCTGAGATAGCTTCAACAGTTGATAATATGCAGGGTTTACCATAATTAACTGGATTAGTTGCTATTAAAAAAGGAAGTGAGCGATGATATTTTGAAAGGGAAAAAAATTTTTTAGAATTTGAAATTTTATTCCATGAACAGTCTAGTCCCACTATTCCTTTTTTTTCTATTATTTTTCTATCTTTAAAAGAAACAGATTTTTCTGCGAATGGATTTAAGATTATGGTGTTGTTTGGAATTTTTTTAATATTATTTATAATTGTGCATTTTCTTAATTTTTCCATTTTAATTGCAGTACATTTCTTTTTATCACATTCATTTGTATGTAGAACTGTTATTTTCAATTAGACACCTAAATTGAAGCTCCTGTTAATTGTTGGATTGCTGTTTGGTTTCCTTTTTTAATTTGGCTTATTAATTCTGCGTATTGATTATATGTTGACTGATCTATTCCTAATATCTCATAAATTGTTGGAGCATTATTGTTTTCTTTTAAAGTAATACTATCCAGTAATGGTTCAATATAATCATCATAAGCTTGACTATACACTCCCCCAGTTGTGTTTACAGAAGTATTATTATTAAATATTATATAGATAAGATAACTTTGTTCTCCTTTATTAGCCACACACATGTAAACATTTAATGTTTCATTTACACTAGAATTTGTATTATTTTCTATTGTTTGCATTCCTTGAGCATAATAAATATCCCATTTCTGATTATTGAATGTTCTGTGTTCGGGTCCTTGCATTCCTTGAATAGTATATATATCCACGATCAATGATGCATTTTTACATGTTGACATATTATAATCAATATGATTATCTGTATCAGAATATGCTGCTGTCCATTGACTTGTATTATTTAATATTTTCACATTACCTACAAAATCTCCTGATGCAAAATTATTGTCAAAAGGAGTTGTTTTTTCTGTGGATTTGTTGAAAAATCCAGAAGTAAATAGTACTCCAATAATTACTATAATTATAACAATTATAATTGCAACAATAAATTTTTTATTTAATTTCATGTTAATCTTCCATATTTTTTTGGTAATTATTTTTTAATCTTTTTTTAAAAATAATTAAATTTTAATATATTTTTTAATTATTATAAAAATATTATATAAGATTTTATATTTTTAATGCTCTTTAATTGGTATAATAAAATATTTTAATAAAGTAAAATTAATATTATTCTTATTTAATGATGTTATTATTTGGTAAAAATTTATGAATATAGGACGAAAATATAAAATTATAATATTATTGTTAGTTATTATTGTTATCATTAATACTATTTTTATAATTGTTAATAATGATGATATGGATGTAAATCATGACAAAAATAATAATCAATATAATATTACGAAAGTGGGTGAAAATGAAAATGGCACAGTTTATAAAATTATTGCCGGAAATTTATCTTCAAATGATACTGTAGGCTTAATTTTAGGTGTTCATCCACGTGAACATGAAATTCATGATGCATTAAACAAAACAATATATAACATTACTAATGATAATGGAACAAATGATATATCTAAAAGATTTGTAATTTATTTTATTAAAGTAAAAGATAATATAACCTCAAGAAATGATACTAGATCTGCAGGTGAATATCTAGCTAATCAATTTGTTGTTCCTAATATTAAAGCAGATAATCCGTTTGTTGTTATAGATGTGCATGAAATTGATGAATATTATGAATATTCAAATTTTATATTTTCACTTTCAAATAATACAATTTCTAAAAAATATGCTGATAATCTTTCGAATGAATTAAATATTGAGTATTATGATTTTACAGAGGGAACAAGCCCTAAAAAAGTTACCGAACCTATAGCTAAACAGGGTATAAATACATTATTATTTGAAACTTCGATTAAAAATTCATTAAATGAAAAAAATAAAATATCTATTAAACTTATAAGGGCTTGTGATAAATTGAATGTCTCTTAAATTTTTTTTTTATGAATGGGTGATTTTTTTTGAATAAAATTAGAGGAATACTTATTGGAAGAATGCAACCTCCTCATAAAGGTCATATTGAAGTTATTAAAAGAATACTTGAAGAAGTAGATGAAGTTATTATTGGTATTGGAAGCGCTCAACAAAGTCATGATTTAAACGATCCTTTCACTGCCGGTGAACGAATTATGATGCTTACACATGCATTAGTTGAAAATAATATAGATCCAAGTAGATATTACATAATTCCAATGGAAGATATTAATTTTAACGCAATTTGGGTTGCTTATGTTAAAATGATGACACCTCCATTTAAAAAAGTTTATTCAGGAAATCCTCTCGTAAAACAACTATTTGCAGAAGAAGAATATGAAGTATACTCACCTCCACTTTATAATAGAAAAGAATACTCTGGTCGTGAAATCAGAAAAAGAATGCTTAAAGAAAATAATTGGGAAAACTTAGTTTGCCCATCAACAGTGAAGATTATAAATGAAATAAAAGGAGTGGAAAGAATTAAAAATCTTTCACAAAAAGAAATTAACGAAGTGTGATAAAAAATGGTTGTAAGAATAATAGAAAATAAAGAAGATAAAGTTACAATATATGATTTAATTGAAGATATAAAAAAAAATCCAAAAATTGATTATTCCGGAGCAATATTCACATTTGAAGGAATTGTTCGAGGAAAAGATAAAAATATGAATCTTAAAAAATTAATATTAACTACACCCGATAAAGAAAAAACAATCCAAGAAATTAAAAAGATTATAGAAAATACAAAAACAAAATATGGTGTATATGAAATTTCAGTTGTACATTATATTGGGGAATTTTATACTGGAGACAGCCTATTTCTCCTAGCTGTTTTAGGAAATCATCGTGAAGAAACTTTATATGCAATGAATGAAGTCATTGATATGGTTAAATATGATTTAGATTTTAAAAAAGAAGAAATATCCGATAACGGATCAAAAACTATTATGGCTGGAGGTTAAATAAGTATTACTTTGTATTTTTTAAAAAAAGAGACTTCAATTCTAATTTTATACTAAAAAAAAAAAATTTAAAAATAAAAACTAGAAAAAAAATTTATCAAATTAAATTATTCTTTTACCTATATTTTCAAATGATATTAAATGTGTTTCTAATTTTTTTCTAATATCATCAGGAATTCTCATAGATTTTTGTTCAATAAAATCAAAATGAACAAGTACTGATTGACCTTTGACCTTAAGTTCACCATTTTGCCATGCTTCATGGCCTAAGGTGAATGAACTGTTACCTATTTTTAAAACATAAGTCTTAATTTTCACATCTGCATTATAAAAGATTTGGCCAATATAATCAAATTCATTTCTAACCATTATTAATTTCCAATCTTTATAGCTTAGACTTAAATCTGGTGTAAAATATCTGAAAATATCATTTCTACTTGTTTCAAACCATTCTCCAATAACATTGTTGTTTACATGTCTAAGAGCATCTATATCGCCAAATCTTGGTGTTATGTTTATTGTAATCATAATATATCTTTATAGTAATAAATATTTTTATAGGTTATTTAAAGCTTTTGTAATTAGTTGTATTGTTGATTCTATATCTTTTCTACTACATACACTTATAGGGGTGTGGATGTATCTTGTTGGTACAGATAAAACGCCTGTTGGTATTCCTTCTCTAGTTAGATGAATAGCTGTTCCATCTGTTGTTCCGCCATCGCTTACTTCAAGTTGATAGTTAATATCATATTCATCTCCTGTTTTGATTAGCATGTCTTTTACTTTTTTATTGGTTATTATGCCTCGACCACTTGCATCTGCTAGAATTATAGCTGGTCCTTTTCCAATAATGGCGGGTGCTTCTTCTTTTTTGATTCCTAAATGTTGAGTTAATCTTGGTTTATGATTTAAATCTATATTAAGTTTTTCTTGCATTTTTGCATCTGTATGATCTTCTGATACTTGTTTTAAATTATTATTTTTTAATATATATATTCTGCTATCTCCCATGTTGCATATGTTTATATCACTTTTTTGAAACTGTACTGCTGCAATTGTAGTTCCCATTCTCAGA
>CANQZY010000030.1 GCA_947628455.1 uncultured Methanobrevibacter sp. | reverse complement strand
CATTCGTTGACACAAACGGCGCAACAGCCGCACAATCCAACAAAATAACAGTCCTCTAAAAAAAGAGGACTACTTCTTCTTCTTTTTTTTCTTTCTTTTTAAAAGAATGTTAGTTTTTTAATTCTTGGTAGGGTATTTTCATTTGTGAAAATTGCATTGCTTTTTTACGAGCATTAGATTTAAACTTACAGTATAACTTTTCATCACTTAATATTCTATCTATGGCATTTGCAAGCGATGATATATTATTAGGTTTTATTAATAATCCTACATCATCATTTATAATATCTTTTGCCCCACCATCATCACATCCAATAACAGGTAATCCACATGCTAACGCCTCAATAAATACTATTCCGAATGCTTCTTGGGTTGATGGTAGTACAAATAGGTCTGCGTATGGCAATATATTTTCTACATCATTTCTAAATCCCATAAATGTGACATTGTCAATTTTTTCTTTTTGAACTTTTTTTTCTAGTTTATTTCTTTCAGGTCCATCTCCTACAATGATTAATTTATAGTTTGTTTTTGATTGTTTTTTAGCATCTAATAATAGCTTGGCGTTTTTTCTTTTATATAAAATTCCTACAAATATTACGATGGGTTCATTTTTATTATTGGGGTGGTTTATTTCTTTAAATTTGTTAATATCTATGCTGTTTAAATGTAGTGATGTTTTTTCTTTGATATTTTTAATGTTTGTTTTTTTTATTTTGTCTGCTAAATTTTGACTTACGGCTAGGATGTTGTCTGATTTGTCTAGTATTTGGTTTATTTGTTGTTTGAAGAATGGTAGTTTGTAGAATTTATCAAAATCTGGGCCATGGCATGTGATGTATGTGGGGATGTTATATTTTTTCCCTATTTTTGTGGCTATTTTTCCTTGAGGGTATATTGAGTGTGCGTGTATAATGTCGATGTTTTCTTTTTTAACAAGATTTTCTAATAATTTTTCGCCAGAAAGTAGAATGCTTAATTCTCTTAAATAATGAATGTCTTGGCCTTTGGATTGTATTATTTTAATTCCGTTGATTTCTTTGATGTTATTTTTATTAGGAAATGTGATTACAAAAACATCATTTTTTTGTTGGATTAGTTGTTGTGATAGGGTATATACGTGGTTGGTGAGTCCGTTAATGTGTGGTAGGAAGTCTGCTATCATTGCGATTTTCATTATTTTTTTTTCCTTTTTTTTATTTTAGTTCGGTGTAGGGTATTTCCATTTTGGAAAATTCTATTGCTTTTTTGCGTGCGTGTGATTGTAGTTTGTTGTATAATTTTTTGTCAGTTAGTATTTTATCGATGGCGTTGCTAATAGATGTTGTGTTGTAAGGGTTTATTAGTAGTCCTACATCGGGTGTTATTATTTCTTTCATTCCTTTAATGTCGCTGCCGATTACGGGTAGTCCGCAGGCTAATGCTTCGATTAATGCTATGCTTAGTCCTTCGTTAAGTGAGGGTAGGATAAATACGTCTGCATGAGGTAGTATGTTTTCTATATCGTTTCTAAATCCCATGAATTTAACTCCGTTGATGTTTTCTTTTTGGACTTTTTTTTCTAGGTTTTTTCTATCAAATCCGTCTCCTACGATTAGTAAATTGAAATCTGTTTGTGTTTGTTTTTTAGCATCTAGTAATCGTGATATGTTTTTTCTTTTATCTAGTCTTCCTACGAATATTATTGTTGGTTTTTCTTTTTCTTTTTGGTGGGGTATTTCTTTAAATCTGTTAATATCTACTGCATTTTTATGTAGTGATGTTTTTTGTTTGATGTTTTTAATGTCTGTTTTTATAATTTCTTGAATTAGGTCATTGCTTACTGCTAAAACATGGTCTGCTTTGTCTAGTGCTCTTTTTATTGCTTTTTTTAGTATGGGATTTTTGTTATATGTTTGGGGTGTGTCGACACCATGGGATGTGATGTATGTGGGAATGTTATATTTGTCTCCTACTTCTGCTGCTGTTATTCCTGCAGAGTATAAAACATGGCCGTGGATAATATCAATGTTTTCTTTTTTAATAAGGTCTATTAATATTTTTTTGCCGCTGATCATTATGCTTAATTCTCTTAAATATCGGATATTGAATCCTTTGGTTGGTAATACATGTATTTTGTCAATGTCTTTGATATTTTTATGGGGGTATGTGATTACAAAAACTTCATGTCCTTTTTGGGTAAGTTCTTTTGCTAGTGTGTATGTATGCATGCCTGCTCCGCCAATATGAGGGGGAAATTCACCTATCATAGCAATTTTCATAAATAATAGGTATGTATTAACTATTATTTAAAATTAACAAATATGAAAAAGCGTATGGTTTTGATGATTATTTGTAGTTGATTATATATTTTTTCCAGTCGGGGGGGTAAATTTGAAAATAAAGCATTTTTAAATGTTTATTATGAAAATTCTATTTTTTTTATCCTAGTCCTAATTTATAGTAGATTTTTTGGATGTGTGGGTTATTGTATAATATTTTATAAATATTGGAGATGAATATTGCTTTTCGGAATTTTTTTTGCATAATAGCTGTGTTTAAAATGTTCATTTCTTTTCTTTTTAGATTAAAATTAAAATTAAAATTTTTTTCTAAATATTTTTCAAGTTTATAAATTTTTAAAACTGCTTTATATTTTAGATTATTGTCTAAATTGGAAAAAATTATTAATAATGAACTAAGAATTTCGAAAGCAGAATTTACATTTAGGTTTATATCTTTTAAGATATCGCTAATACAGTAAATGCTATATATTAAATTATTGAATAATTCGATTTCATGTTTATGGCATAGTGAATCTTCATATCTGTTATAGATATATATTATGTCATGTGGAAATATGCTGATTTTTTTTATATGGTTTAAACAATTTAAATAAAAATGAACGTCTTCGTAAACACTGTCTTCTATAAATAAAAGATTATATTGGGAGAGGATGTCTTTTTTATAAATTCTGGCAACAGGGACTGAAATGCTGGGAATGTTTAATTTATCGTAGTTTATTTGTTTTTCTAAAGGGTTTATATTAATAATATTTTCGTTTAATTGGCCTATTGCTTTTACTTTATTGTCGTTAATATTAATGTAGTAATTACAAATAGCTAAATCTGAATTATATTGGTTAATTTTATTATATAGTGTTTCTACAGCATTTTCAAGATATAAATCATCGTCATCTAAAAATATTATATATTTGCTTGTAGTATGTTTCATGCCTATATTTCTAGCTTTTCCAGGATATCCTGAATTTTTATTTATAAAAAAACATTTTATATTATGGGGATATTGTGATTGGTATTTTAATATGGTTTGTTGGGTGATTTTGTCGTTGGATGCGTCGTCAACAATGATTAATTCAATATTTTCAAAACCAATAGATTGGTTAATGATAGAATCAATAGCTTTTTTTAGTTTTTCACCGCCATTAAAAGTAGGAATAACAACAGAAACTAAATAATTATTTTTTGCACTATTCATTTTAATTTTTATCATCCCTAGAAAAAAAGCTTTTATTTTTTTTTATCTGAATTTTTTATAAAGTATTTGAATAAAATTGTTATTGTATAATTTTTTATATAAGTGGGATATGAAAATTGCTTTTTGGAATTTTTTTTGCATTATTGCGTTGTTTAGTATAGTTACTTCTTTTCTTTCGAAATTTGCTTTAAAATTAGTTTTCTTTTTTAAATATTTTTCAAGATTATAAAAATCTAAAATAGCTTTTTGTTTTTCGCTATTATTTAAATTAGTGAAAACTAATAATATTTGGCTGATTAAATATGATACTATAATATTTGTATTTATTTTTAGGTCTTCTATGATTTTTACTATATCATACATTCCTTTAATCATGTTGTTAAATAGTTTTATATTATGTATATGTATGGAGGAGTTATTATAAATATTATAATTATAGACAATCTCATTAGGTAGTAATGTGATTTTTTTAGCATGATTTAGGATTTTTAAATAGAAATCAACGTCTTCTAAATTGGTATTTTCTGCGATTTTTATATTATTGTTTAATAAAAATTCTTTATTGTAAATTTTACCCCATGATCCGCAACCAGTATTGCTGGTTAATAGATCATAGTTTTTTTGGCTTTCTAATGGATTCATATTAATAATATTATCGGTGGATTGTTTTTTGATAGGTAAATTTATGCCATTAAAAGTTGCAGAAGAATTTCCAATTACCATGTCTGAATTATATTGGGTTATGGTGTGGTATAATATTTTAAAGGCGTTTTTGTAGTAAATATCATCATCATCTGAAAATATTATGTATTTACTGGTGGCATTTTTTATTCCGATATTGCGTGGTTTGCCAGGATATCCTGAATTTTGCTTTAAAAAGATGGGTTTGATATTGTCTGGATATTGTGATTGATATTCTAATATTATTTGTTGGGTGATTTTATCATCAGATGCATCGTCAACTATTATCAGTTCAATGTTTTCCAATCCGATAGATTGATTGATAATGGAGTCAATAGCATTTGTTAATCCCCCCCCCCCACTGTTATCTTTTTCTACGTTGTGGGTGGGAATAATGGCTGAAACTAGATAATTATTTTTTAAATTATTCATATAAAATTACAATTCCTATTAAAATTTGATTAATATTTATATTTTATATGAAATAAAAAACTTTGGGGGAAAAGAGTTTTTTTTTATTTTAGTTCTTGGTAGGGTATTTTTATTTCTGCAAATTCCATTGCTTTTTTGCGTGTGTGTGATTGTAGTTTATTGTATAATTTTTTATCACTTAATAGTTTATCGATTGCATGTGTTAGTGATGATGCATCATAAGGGTTTATTAATAATCCGGTATTAGGTGTGATTATTTCTTTAATTCCTCCAATATTGCTTCCAATAACAGGCAGACCGCAGGCTAAAGCTTCAATTAAAACAATGCCAAATGCTTCGGAAAAAGATGGTAGTACTAATAGATCTGCGTGTGGTAGTATTTTTTCTACATCTTTTCTAAATCCTAGGAATTTAACATCTTTAATATTTTCATTTTTAACTCTGTATTTTAATTTGGGTGTTTGTGAGCCTCCTCCTACATATATTAATTCATAATCTATTTTTGATTGTTTTTTAGCATCAAGCAATAAATGTACATTTTTTCTATTACTTAACCAGCCTACAAATATTACTGTTGGTTTTTCTTTTTCTTTTTTATGGGGTATTTCTTTAAATCGGTTAATATTCACAGCATTTAAATAAATGGATGTTTTATTTTGGATATTTTTGATATTTGTATTTAATATTTGATTCATTAAATCATTACTGACAGCTAAAACATTGTCGGCTTGATTTAATACTTTATTAATCATTTTTTTCCAAATAGGATTTTTATATAAATCATACATATCAGGCCCATGTGCTGTTACATATGAGGGTATATTATATTTTTTTGCCACCTCTACTGCTACTAATCCTGTAGGAATTAAAGTATGGCCATGGATTATATCAATATTTTCTTTTTCCACAAGGTCCGTTAATATTTTTTTAGCGCTTATTTTAAATGTTAATGGTCTGATAAGCGGAATATCTATTATTTTAGCTCCTATTACATGAATACCATCAATGTCTTTAAGACCTTCTTTGTGAGGATAGCTAACTACAAAAACTTCATGTCCTTTGTCTATAAGCTTTTTAGACAATGCATATACATGACTACTAAGACCATTAATATGAGGGGCGATATATCCGACCATTGCAATTTTCATAGAAAAAAATCACTTTTATTAGTTATTTACTTATAATTTTATTATTCTCTCTTAAAAAAAAAAGAAAGAGAAAAAAATATAAGATTAAAATATTATGCTAAAATTAAAAGATTTTTAGATTTTATTTTAAGTAGAATTTATAAAATAATTTTTTTATAAAAAGGCTATTATATAGTTTTTTATAAATATTAGAGATGAAAATTGCTTTTTGGAATTTTTTCTGCATTATTGCTTTATTTAGTATATTCATCTCTTTTCGTTCAGGTTGGATTTTGAAATTAAATTTTTTTTCTAAATATTTTTCTAGTTTATAAATTTTTAAAACAGCCTTTTTTTTATCATCACTATTTAGGTTAGAGAAAATTATAAATAATGAGTTAAGTCCGTTAAATATTGTATCTAAATTAAAATTTAAATCATTTAGATGTTCCATACGAGTAAGTGTTACATAAATACTATCGTTAAATAAATCCATATTATGTGTGCGGCAACTTGACTGTTGATAGACATTATAAATATAAACAACATTGTTAGGAAGTATTGTGATTTGGGGTGAGTGTTTTAAAACATCAATATAGAAAATTCCATCATCATTATAACTATTTTCTATAAATTTTAATTTGTTTTTCACTATGAAATCTGTTTTCCAAATTTTGCCCCATACTACACCACTACAATATTTATTTAATAGATCAAAATTATTTTGACTATCTAGGGGATTTATGTTTATTATATCTTCTTTTAAATGTTTCATATGTAGTATCTTTTCTCCATTAAGTTTATTGTAGTGATTTGCAATAATTACATCTGAATTGTATTTAATTATTGCATTATAAAGTGTTTCAATCCCATTTTCGATATAGCAATCATCATGATCTAAAAATAAAACATATTTGCTTGTAACATGATCTAAACCAATATTTCGTGGTTTGCCAGGATATCCTGAATTTTCATCTAAAAAAATCGGTTTAATATTGTCCGGATATTGTGATTGATATTCTAATATAAGTTCGGGGGTGATTTTATCATCAGATGCATCATCTACAATTATCAACTCAATATTTTCAAATCCCATAGATTGATTAATAATAGAGTCAATAGCATCCTTTAATCCCCCCCCCATTTTTTTTCCGTTGTGGGTGGGAATAATAACTGAAACTAAATAATTATTTTTAATATTATTCATAATTAAACGACCCCGCATTTTCTTTTTTTTTAAGAATTTGTATTATATGTGGGAGTATTTTTTTTATCTAAACCTAATTTATAAAATAAATTTTGAATATAATGATTATTATATAATTTTTTATAAATATTAGATATAAAAATTGCTTTTCGAAATTTTTTTTGCATAATAGCATTATTTAATATAACCATTTCTCTTCTTTTAGGATCTAGATTGAAATTAAATTCTTGTTTTAAATATTTTTCTAGTTTATAAATTTTTAAAATAGCATCATTTTTTAATTTTTTATCTAAGTTAGAAAAAACGGTTAATATTGTGATAATTTGAATGTTAAATATATTATTTACATTGAAATTTAAATCTTTTAAAAGTTTTGCAATGGAGTATGTACCTCTAAGTTGGTCGTTGAATAATTTTATATTATGATTATGGCCTGTAGATTCATCATATCTTTTGTAAATATATACTATGTCATGAGGCAGTATGGTTATTTGGGGGTTATGTTTGATAATATTTAAATAAAAATGAAAGTCTTCGGAAATGATATTTTCAATGTTTCGTATATTATTTTCTAAGATAAATTTTTTTTTATGAATTTTTGCCCAAGGACAGATATTGATTGTGGATAAAAAATCAAAATTTTCTTGGTTGGTTAAAGGATTCATATTGATAATATTTTTATTTAAATTTGGGATATATAGAAATTTCTCTCCGTTAATATCTGTATAACTATTTCCAATTACTATATCGGAATTATGTTTTATTATGGTATTGTATAATATCTTGAAAGCATCTTTGAGATAGTAGTCGTCGTGATCTGAGAAAATTATATAATCGCTATTTGCATGATCTATACCTACATTGCGTGGTTTGCCAGGATGGCCTGAGTTTTTATCTAAAAATATAGGTTTAATGTTGTCAGGATATTGTGATTGGTATTCTAATATTATTTGTTGTGTGATTTTATCATCAGATGCGTCGTCGACGATTATTAGTTCAATGTTTTCCAATCCGATGGATTGGTTGATAATTGAATCGATTGAATATTTTAACTTTTCTCCTCCATTATATGTGGGAATAATAGCTGAGATTAGATAATTTTTTTTAAAATCATTCATAGAAAAACACAATAGTTGTTATTTGCAAAATTTTTTTTTAAATTATTTTTTTATATGATGTGTGTGGGATTTTTAAGATATTGTTCTTTTTTCTTGAAGTGGTATATAAATATGTTTTATTAAAAGATATATAATTGTTATTTGGTTATATTTTAAAAGCGTTATGTAAATTTTAATAATGAATGGTAATTTTTTTATATATTTATTTTTTCTCCATTCGGGATATAGTATTGTGACTTTTTGTGTTATTTTTTTAATCATTTCTTTAGAGAATTTTTTATGAAAGCTTGATCTGAAAATGGTGGCATATAAAACATGGTAAATATAGGTAAATTCGATTTTTTCTTTAACATTGTTATATGTTCCTTTTTTCTTACAATATGCTGTTATTTCTTCTAATACATCATATATTTGAAATATTCTATCGTCTGTGGTGTGCATTATTGAATTTTTATTTTGTACATAATTGTAAAGTGGTTTGTTGATAATGGTATAGTTATTTTTTTTTATGTTAAAGATTATTTTACCTGTCATGCATAGATCTTCATACCATTTTTTTACAGGAAATCTTAAATTTTCTTGAGTGAAAAAGTTTTTGCAAAATAATTTATCGCATACTCTGGAGGATATGATTAATTGCACGTCGAAATTAGTTATATTTTCTTCTTTTTTTCGGTTTTTGTAAATAATTTTAGCTGGGCAGACTGTTAATTTAATGTTTTTATTTTTTTTAAAAGGTTTGTGCAGTGATTGGATGAAGTCTTTTTCTATGTAGTCATCGCTGTCAATGAATGATACGTATTGGCCTTTAAATCTGTCCAGAGCGTAGTTTCTTGCATCACTTAGACCTCTATTTTCTTTATAGTAATATTGGAATCTTTCATCATCCTTAATTAGTCTGTTAATTATCATGGATGTATTATCTGTGCTTCCATCATCAATTATTAGCGCTTCAAAATCTTTAAATGACTGATTTTTAATAGAGTTAATACATCTTTCTATTGTTTTTTCACTATTATAGCAGGGAACAATAATTGATACTTCAACCATGACAATACACTCCTAAAAAAAAAAATTAGTTTTTTTTTAAAAAATAATGGTGGATGTTTTATTTTTTAATCCATTGGTATCCTTTTTCAATAGCGTTTAAATTTATTTTATGAAATTTCGGGTTTAGATTATTTTTCATGGATTCTATGATATTGTTTTTGGATATGGGGAAATTATTATCTGCTATTGCTGCTCCTAGCATAACCATATTTAAGGACAGTGTATTTCCTGCGTTAAGAGCTAATTTATTTCCGTCTATGGGTTGGGTGTTTTTATAGTTGTCTTTTAATATTGAAATTAGATTATCTACATTGGGGTATTTTTTATTTTGAGAGTAAGGAATGATTGGTGTGGTGTTGATTATGATTTTAGTATTTTTATTTGCTTTTTTAATAGCTCTTATGGTTTCGATTGGTTCGAATGAAAGTAACATGTCAGCAGTGTGTTCAGACAATAAAGGGCTATTATAATCACCTATTTTTAATTGTGTGGATACGGATCCTTCTCTTTGAGACATGCCATGTATTTCGCTCATTATTACATTAAGTCCTTGATTCATGGCTGCCTCACCAATAATTATGGAAGTTTTAATAATTCCTTGACCTCCAACTCCACATATATACATGGAATAATCATTATTATTATTCTTTTTAGAATTCATTTTATCTCTCCAGGTTTAATAGCTCCATATTTACAAACTTGAACACAGATATTACAACCATTACAAGTTGATTGATCAATTATTATTTTATTATCATTTGTAGAAATGGATGGGCATGCTAATTGATCAATACAATGATTACAATTAGTGCAATTTGAGTATTCTAATTTCACTGGAGGTCTTTTAGTTAATCCTTTAATTAAAGTGCATGGAGATTTAGCTATAATAACTGCCACTTTCTCATGTTTTATGGCTTCGATATATGTTTTAATTACTTGTTCTAAATTAAAGGGATTAACAACTCTTACAAATTCAACCCCGCAAGCTAACGCTATTTTGCGAATAGAAATTTCAGGAGCTTCATCTCCCATAGAATCTATAGCAATTCCCGGATTAGGTTGTCCGCCAGTCATGGCGGTTATTCTGTTGTCTAATATGGTTAAAACAAATTTTTGTTTGTTGTGAATTGCGTTTAATAGTGGTGAAATACCACTGTGGAAAAAAGTTGAATCACCTATAAAACCAAAAATTAATTGATTTGTGGCTATGGAAAATCCGCAACTATCACCTACACTGGAACCCATGGATAGTAAGTAATCAGCAGTATTATAAGGAGGATTTATTCCTAAAGTGTAACATCCAATATCTGATGTGAAAATCACATTTTTTTCAGGTATTTTTAACTTTTCTAAGACTTTATTAACAGCATAATAGATTGCTCTGTGTGGGCATCCTGAACATAGTATGGGGTTTCTAGTTATAGTTTGGTTGGTTAATTTTTCTATATCGGGATTTAATTTATATTCTTTTTTAGGTAGATGTAGTATTTTATTGAATCCGTTTTCCACAATATCGGGGTTTAATTCATGATATTTAGGAAATGTTTCGTCTAATTTCCCGTAAACAGTTACATTTAATTTATTTTGTCCGATAACTGCTAATAATTCTTTTTCAATAATAGGATCGACTTCTTCTAGTACAAAAACTTCATCTAGATTTTTTAAAAAATTTATTACTTTTTTATCTGGGAAAGGGTGGGATAAGCCTAGTTTTAAAATGCTTAAATCCATATTATTTAGTTTAATTACATCATAAGCATAGTTAAAAGCACTGCTAGAAGATATAACACCGTAATTAGATTTATTTTTAATTTCTTTATTTAAATCACTGTTATTTGAAATTTGACGTGCTTTTTGCATTTTTTCTATTAATTCTATATGCATTCTTTGAGCATTAACGGGAACAGGCACAAATTGCGAAGGATTTTTTATAAACATCCCTTTCTTCCAATGAACCTCATCTTCAGTTGAATTATCTTCTATCTCTCCCAACTCCACAATACCTCTCATATGAGAAATCCTTGTTGTTGTTCGAACAATAACAGGTAATTTTAATTGTTCGGATAATTCAAAACCATATTTAACCATGTCTTTAACTTCTTGACAACTAGAAGGTTCTAAAACCAAAAGATTAGCTAAATGAGCATAATGACGACTATCTTGTTCATTTTGTGATGAAAATATTGAAGGATCATCAGCAATTAAAATAACCATACCTCCCACAATACCTGTATAGGCAGTTGTTATAAATGAATCGCTAGCTACATTCATCCCTACATGTTTCATAAAAGTAAACGAACGAAGACCCGAAGCAGCCGCACTAGCTGCTATTTCCATTGCTATTTTTTCATTTGCTGAAAATTCAAAATAAATATTTGAATCTTTAGCAATAACTGATAAAATATCACCTATCTCTGAGGAAGGAGTGCCTGGATAAGTCGCTGCTACATTAACACCTGCCTCAATAACACCTCTAACAGCAGCTTCATTTCCCAGTAAAAATTGTTTATCTCCACTTTTTCCTGTTATTAATTCTCTTAAATTCATGTAATTCCTCAAAATAAAAAAAAAATCAAATTTATTAATGATAATTGATATAAATATATACTTGTATAATATTTTTAATAACACATTGGATATATATTTTTATTTTTTTTTCTAATTTTTTTAAAATCCGAGGTGGATTATGATAAAAGTTTATGTTTCACGATTTAACAAATCAAAAGATAAAAAACCTCATATAGAATGTTATGAGATTGACAAAAAACCAGGCATGAAAATTTTAGATGCTCTAAAACTAATTAATGAAAAATATGATGCTGATATTAGTTATAGGAGTTCTTGTAGAGCTGGTCAGTGTGGTTCATGCAGTGTAAAAGTCAATGGAAATGGGGCTCTTGGATGTCAAAAAGAAATCGAAGATGGGGATTTGATCAAACCGCTGGATTTTCCTATTATAAAAGATTTAATTGTGGATAGAAGTGAAATCGATGAAAAAGTGAAAAGACTTAATTTAAATCTAGAAGGGTATGAATCAGATCATGTTGATGAGTCTATTAAAGCTGAGAAATTAGAGGATATGAATAAAGTTAGAAAATGTATTGAATGTTATTCATGTCTTAGTTCATGTCCTGTTGTTAAATATTTTCAAAAAGAGTATGGTGGACCATATTTTATGAGATATTTATCTAAATTTGATGTTGATCCTCGAGATAAAGGTGATAGGTTATCTGAAAGTCTTAAAGAAGGTCTTTATAAATGTACTAGTTGTGGTAAATGTATGTCTGTTTGTCCAAAAAATATAAATACATTTGGAGATGCGATTTTAAAATTTAGACAAGAAGCATGTTTGGATAAAAAAGGCCCTCTTACAGCGCATTTAAATTTT
>CANQZY010000029.1 GCA_947628455.1 uncultured Methanobrevibacter sp. | reverse complement strand
CGCCTGGTAGTGTCACTCAAATGCTTAAAAAATTGGGGGAGTTAGGTTATATAGAGTAGATTACATATAAAGGAGCTTCACTTACAGATAAAGGAATGGGAATAGCTCAAAAAATCACAAGAAAACATCGTATTCTTGAGAAATTTTTAACAGATGTATTAAAAATTAAAAAAGAAAATATCCATGATCAAGCTTGTGAGATGGAACATTCTCTATCAGATGAAGCTGAAAGAGCATTATGTTTTATGTTAGATAATCCTGATGTTTGTCCTGACAAGAAAATTATCCCTGCTTGTGATTTTAATTTTAATAATTGCAGTGATTGTTTTAATGAAACTGATTTTGATAATATTATTAATCGAGATAATATTTTATTAGCTATTTCTGAAATTAATTATTCAACAAATGGTATTGTTTCTTTTATTAGGGGTGATTCTAGTTTTGTTGATAAGGTGAATAATTTAGGAATTGATATTGGCACGAAAATTGATTTTAATAAGTTGGATAATGATAGTATTTCTATTTTTGTTGATAATGTTGAGATAGATTTAAATAAGGATTTTGCAAATAATATTTTTGTAATTGTCTAAAAAAAAAGGTGTTTTATTTATTTTTTTTATAATATTAAATAATTGTTTATATATCAGGAAAAAAAAATTTTTTTTTTTAAAGGTTAATTATATTGATTAGGTGTGTGTTTTAATGCGTGGAGATTTGTCTGATAATATTGTATCGATTAAGATTGAAGATGGTAGTAAGAGAGCTATTTCTTTAAATGAGAAGAGTTTTTATGGTAAGATTGAGTCTGATTGTTTGCAGCTTTCGTTGGTTGAGGGTTTTTATCTTTTAGAGAAGGGTAGGTTGAATATTTTTGAAGATAATCAGCCTTGTGATGAGGATTATATTAGGAGTTTGCTTAAAAGTCAGGGTTTGTATGCTAGGTATATTGTTTTTAGAGATCTTAGGGATCGGGGTTATGTGATTAAAACAGGATTTAAGTATGGTTCTGATTTTCGTTTATATGATCGTGGTAGAAATCCGGGTGAAGGTCATTCGGATTATTTGGTTAAAATAGTTTTTAAGGATTATTGTATTGATGTTCTTGATTTTTCTAGTTATGTAAGAGTGTCTCATG
The DNA here is from genome assembly GCA_947628455.1 of uncultured Methanobrevibacter sp. GTDB lineage: Archaea > Methanobacteriota > Methanobacteria > Methanobacteriales > Methanobacteriaceae > Methanocatella. Next base: position 11,410 of record CANQZY010000029.1, on the reverse strand, counting down.
GTGTTAATAAAAGGCTTTTGTTGGCTGTTGTTGATGAGGATTTTGATATTACTTATTATAATGTTGAATGGGTTAGGCCATGAATAATAATTCAATTTGTGTGTTATATTTTTTGATAGATTTGTGTAATGTATTATTTTAATTGATTGTTGTTTTGTTTTAATTATAGTTTTGCGTGTTTGGTGGTTTTTTTGATTGATCCATGGATATCTTCGAGTGTAGATTATGATAAATTGGTGAATAAGTTCGGTATTCAAAAGATTTCAGATATGATAGAGGATATTAAAAATCCTCAAAAATTAATTAGAAGAGGTGTTGTGTTTGGTCATAGGGATTTTGATGAAATTAATAAGAATATAAATTCTAATGAAGATTTCGCTGTTGTTACGGGTATGATGCCTAGTGGGCAAATGCATATTGGGCATAAAATGATTGTTGATCAGTTAAAATGGTATCAGGATAAAGGTGCTATGTTGTCATTACCTATAGCTGATATGGAATCTTATGCTGCTAGAGGTGTGAGTTTTGAAAAAGCTCGACAAATTGCGGTTGATGAATATTTGACAAATTTTATAGCTTTGGGTCTTGATTTGTTAAAGGATAATGTTAATGTTTATTTACAATCAAGTAATGATGATCTTCATGATTTAGCTTTTAAGGTTTCTAAAAAGACTAATTTTAATCAACTTAATTCTATTTATGGTTTTACAAAGTCGACTAATATTGCTCATCTTCAGGCTCCTTTAGTTCAGGTGGCTGATATTTTGATTCCTCAAATTGAGGAATTTGGAGGTCCTAAGAAGGTTGTTGTTCCGGTGGGTGTTGATCAAGATCCTCATTTGAGGTTAACTCGTGATATAGCTTCTAAGTTTTCTGATGAATGGGGTTTTATTGCGCCTGCTTCGACTTATCATAGGTTTTTAACGGGTTTAAGTGGTGGTAAGATGAGTAGTAGTAAACCGTCTAGTGCAATTTATCTTAATGATGATTCTCGAAGTGCTATTGAAAAGGTTAAGTCAGTTAAGACTGGTGGTAGGGAAAGTTTAAAAGAACAGCGTGAGTTAGGTGGTGAAGTGGATAAGTGTGTTGTTTATGAGTTGTTTGTGTATCATTTGGTTGATGATGATGATGAGCTTGAGAGAATTCGTTTGCAATGTTTGGATGGTGAGCTTAGTTGTGGTGATTGTAAAGAGAGGGCTTGTGGGCTTGTGGAGGAATTTTTTGATGAGTTGTCAGATAAACAGGAAGAGGCTCATGAAATAGCTGTAAATTTGATTTAAATGAAGTTTATAGAGCGAATTGTGGATGTGTTTGTTGATAATAAGTATCTTTTGGGGATATCTTTATTTTTTTTTGTTTTTTCATTGTTGGGGGGTTTTATTTTAGGGCCTTCTTTATATGATTTTTTTAATCCTGTTGTTGATCAAATGGAGGGTGAGTTGTCTAGTGGTGTTATTTCGCTTACTTTTCAGTCAATTTTTTTAAATAATATTTTTATTGTTTTTCGGATGTTTATTTTTGGGATTTTTTTGGGGTTTTCTGTTGTTCTTTTGGTGTATAATGGGTTTTTTTTAGGTTATTTTTTATCTAGTTATGGTGATTTTTGGAGGAATGTTGTTTTTATAGTTCCTCATGGTATTTTTGAGTTGCCTTCTATTGTGATTGCTACGACTTCGGGTTTGGTTCTTTTTAAGTTTGTATTTAGGTTTGTTAGGGATGTTAGAGGGGGTGTTGGTTTTGGGGATAGTTTGGAGAGAAATTATTTTATTTTGAATCAGTCTTTGATTATTTTGGGTGTGGGGTGTATTTTGATGTTTATTGCGGGTGTTGTTGAAAGTTATTTTACTGTTCCTATAGCTAATTGGGTTTTGGGTATTTAATAAAGTTTTTATATGATTTGGTGTTAAATGTTATTATTAATTATAAAAATATTTTAAGGGGTGTGATTTTTTTTGATTAGGTGTATTTCTTGTGGAGAAGAGTATGATGATGATGAGGTGATTTATACTTGTGATAAGTGTGGTTCTGTTTTGGAGATTGAGCCTTTGGATGTTGATGTGGGTAGGGATGTTTTTGAGTGTAGGAAGGATTGTTTGTGGAGATATAAGGAGTTGATTCCTGTGGATTCATCTATGAGGGTGACTCTTGATGAGGGTGGTACTCCTTTTGTTAGGTGTGATAAGATTGGTGGTGAGTTGGGTGTTGATTTGTATGTTAAGGTTGAGGGTTCTAATCCGACGGGTAGTTTTAAGGATCGGGGTATGACGGTTGGTGTTACTAAGGCTGTTGAGCTTGGTGTGGATACTGTTGGATGTGCTTCGACGGGTAATACGTCAGCTTCTCTTTCGGCTTATGCTGCTAGGGCGGGTCTTCGTTGTGTTGTGTTTTTGCCTTCAGGTAAAGTGGCTTTAGGTAAACTTGCTCAGGCTATGTTTCATGGTGCTGAGGTGATTTCTATTGATGGGAATTTTGATGAAGCTTTGGATGCTATGACTAGTCTTGCTTGTGAGAGGTATCTTTATTTATTGAATTCTATTAATCCTTATAGATTGGAGGGTCAAAAAACGATTGGGTATGAGATTGTTCAGTCTTTAGGTTGGAGGTCTCCTGATAGGGTAATTTTGCCTGTGGGTAATGCTGGTAATATTTCGGCTATTTGGAAAGGTATTAGTGAGTTTTATTGTTTGGGTTTTATGGATTCTAAACCGATGATGACTGGTATTCAGGCTGAGGGTGCTTGTCCGATTACGAATGCTTTTAAGAGAGGGAGTAGGGATGTTGTGCCTGTTGAGAATCCGGAAACTATAGCTACTGCTATTCGTATTGGTGCTCCTGTAAGTTATGCTAAAGCTATGAATGCTATTTATGATTCTGATGGATGTTGTGAGAGTGTGAGTGATGAGGAAATTTTATCAGCACAGAAATATTTGGCTAGAAATGAGGGTATTGGTGTAGAGCCGGCTTCTGCAGCTTCTATTGCAGGTTTAATTAAACTTAGAAATGAGGGTTTAATTGATAAAGGGGAAGAGATTGTTTGTGTTGTTACTGGACATTTATTAAAAGATCCGAATACTGCTATTGATAGTTGTAGTAAACCAAAGGAAGTTAGTTCAAATATTGATGATTTGAAAAAATTGTTAGTTAAATAAGAATTTGTAAGTTTTATATACCTTCTTTTTTTTTATCATTATTTTTTTTTTAGAGTAACATTTATAAATAATAATAAACTAAACTAGATAATGTCTAGTTCTCTAGAATTTATTTCATTAATTACTAAATTTTTATTTTTTAGCTTTGCTAAAAAGTGATATAAAAATTCAGAAGTATTTGTATTGAAAGTTTAACTCCCTCTTTTTTTAGATAATTAGGGGTTATATTTAGTGATATATGATTATATTCAAGAATTAGTTATATTATTTATAAACTATTGGAATATAATATGGTGATTATATTTTGGTAGTGGAATAATATAAAAAAAAATTACTAGAAATTATTATAGCTGGGGATTTATTTGGCTATAGTAATGCCGATGGATGGCAGTGCCAGATGAAAAAGGAGGTAACTATTATGGCAAAAGCAATTTATGTAAAATTTGATACACCTGAAGAATTAGCAAGTCAAGCTGAAGAAGCATTAGAAACTGCTAAAAGCAGTGGTAAAGTAGCTAAAGGAACTAATGAGGTAACTAAATTTATAGAGAGAGGGGATGCAGAGCTTGTTGTTATTGCAGAGGATGTTGATCCTGCTGAAATTGTTGCTCATATTCCAGTTCTTGCGGATGAAAAAGATATTCCATATATTTATTTACCTACTAAAGAGCAAGTTGGAGGAGCTGCAGGTTTAACTGTTGGAACTGCTTCTGCTTGTATTGTTGATGCTGGAGATGCTGAAGAAGCTGTTGCTGAAATTGTGGAAAAAGTCACTGAACTTAAAGATTAAATTTTTTTCTTTTTAAGATTTATAATCTTAAATAATAATAAGGTGATTAAATATGGAAGAAGCTACTCCTGCTGAAGTCATTGAGGTTTTAAAAAGAACAGGAATGACTGGTGAGGTAATGCAAATTAAATGCAGAATTCTCGATGGAAGAGATAAGGGAAGGATTTTAACAAGAAACATTATGGGTCCTGTAAGAGAAGGGGACATTTTAATGTTACTTGATACAATTAGAGAAGCTAAGGAAATTAAAACTCCTTAATCCTTTTTTATATTAGAAGGTGTAAGAACATGAGAACTTGTTCATTCTGTGGGGAAGAAATAGAAGATGGAACTGGGAAAATGTATGTTAAAAAAGATGGTTCAATTTATTTCTTTTGTAGCAGTAAATGTGAAAAAAACATGATTAAACTTGGTAGAGTTCCAAGAAAAGTTAAATGGGTTAAAGAATGATTCAAAAAAGTTTTGTAATGATAAAACCAGATGGAGTTTCAAGACGTTTAATGGGTAAAATATTATCTCGTTTTGAACAAAAAGGTCTTCAAGTTATTGCAGTTAAATTAATGCAGATTAGTGAAGATTTAGCAAAGACTCATTATGGAGAACATGAAGGAAAACCCTTTTTTGAAGATTTAATTACATATATTACTTCATCCCCTTCATTAGCTATGGTGATTAAAGGTGAGGATGCTGTTCTCACTATAAGAAAAATGATTGGAGCAACTAATCCATCAGAAGCGGATGTGGGTACAATTAGAGGGGATTTTGCTATGGATACTGGTAGAAATATTATTCATGCATCTGATTCCCCTGAGTCTGCGAAAAGAGAGATTAATCTTTTCTTTGATGAAAGTGAGATATGTGATTATTCGATAGTGGATAATATTTGGATTTATGAATAATAATTTGTAATTTTAGTTTATTTAATTAGGATAATATGAAAATTAGATCACCTATTGTATCAGTATTAGGTCATGTAGATCATGGTAAAACTACGTTATTGGATTATATTAGAGGAAGTGCTATTGCGGATAATGAAGCGGGTGGTATTACTCAACATATTGGAGCTACTGAGATACCTAATGAAAATATAGAGGATATTTGTGGTGATTTTATATCTAAATTAGCTGTTAAGGATTTGATTCCCGGGTTGTTTTTTATTGATACTCCGGGACATGCTGCTTTTACAAATTTAAGGAAACGTGGTGGATCATTGGCTGATTTGGCTGTATTAATTGTTGATATTAATGATGGTTTTAAACCACAAACTTATGAAGCATTAAATATTCTTAAATTGTATAAAACACCTTTTGTTGTGGTGGCTAATAAGATTGATAGGATTTTTGGTTGGGAGACTCATGAGGGTGCTTCGTTTAAAGAGACTTTTGAACAACAGCCTCCTAGTGTTAAGCAAGAATTAGATACTAAAATTTATGAAATTGTTGGAACTTTACATAAGGAAGGTTTTCAATCTGAGAGATTTGATAGAGTAACGGATTTTTCATCACAACTTTCAATTATCCCAATTTGTGCGAAATCTGGTGAGGGAATCACTGAAGTATTGGCATTATTACTTGGTCTTGCTAAGAAGTATTTAACACAGCAACTTGAAATTCATGAAGATGCTCCTGCTAAAGGAACGGTTTTAGAGGTTAAAGAAGAAACTGGTTTGGGTATGACTGTTGATGCAATTATTTATGATGGTATTTTGAAGACTAATGATGAGATTGCGTTGATGTTGTCTAGTGATGATATTTTAATTACGAAGGTTCGCTCTATTTTGAGGCCTTTACCTCTTGAGGAGATTAGGGATTCTAAGAAGAAATTTAAGAAGGTGGATGAGGTTGTGGCTGCTGCTGGTATTAAGATAGCTGCTCCGAATTTGGATAATACTGTTTCTGGTTCTCCTCTTAGGGTTTTGAATAATGAGTATGATGTTGAAGCTGAGATTTTAAAAGAGATTGAGGATATTACTATTGATACGGAAGATGAGGGAATATTGGTGAAAGCGGATACAATTGGTTCTCTTGAGGCTATTGTTAAGTTGCTTAGAGATATGGATATTCCTATTAGGTCTGCTGATATTGGTGATGTTAATCATAAAGATATTATTAATTCTTCTATAGCTTATAAAGAAAATGAGGAGCATGGTGCGATTATTGCTTTTAATGTTGATGTTCATCCTAATTCTGAGGAAGATTTGAATAATTCTGAGATTAAGTTGTTTTCTGGTGATGTTATATATCAGATTATTGAGGAGTATGAGGAGTGGATTAAGCAGAAAAAAGAGTCTCGTAAGAAAGCTTTTTATGATGCTATTATTAAGCCTGCTAAATTTGTTATACTTCCGAAGTTAGTTTTTCGTCAGAGTAAACCTGCTATTGTTGGTATAGAATCGTTAAGTGGTACTATTAAGCAAGGGCAGAGGTTGATAAATAAGAATGGTGATATTGTGGGGACAATAGCCAGTATGGAAGATAATGGTGAGAGTTTGCAGAATATTTCTAGAGGTCAAAGGGTTGCTATGGCGATTAAGGATGCGATTGCTGGAAAACATTTTGAGGAAGGAGATGAATTATACGTTGATATTCCTGAAAAACATTTCAAGTATATTGAAAGAGAATTTAAAGATAAATTAACCGAGGATGAATATGAAACATTATATGAGTTTTTAGAGATTAAACTTAAGCAAGATTCGGAATGGGGAAGTTTTGGTCTTTTTGAATAAAAAAAAATAATGTATTTATGAATAATTTGTTTATTATTAAATCAAAATAAATATAAAAAAAAATAGGAGGAAAAAAAATCATGGTATATAAAGTTGTTGTATCTGATAAAAGTGAAAGTCATCAAATTGAATTAGAAGATGGTGCTAAAATTGAGGGTTTAGTTATTGGTGATGAATTTGATGGCAGTATTTTAGGTTTAGATGGTTATACCTTGAAAATCACTGGTGGTAGTGATAAGAATGGTTTTACTATGAAAAAAGATGTGCCTGGTACTAGGAGAATAAAAAGTTTATTGAGTTCTGGTGTAGGTTATAATCCTAAGGATAAAGGTATTAAGAGAAGAAAAACTGTTAGAGGAAATACTGTTGCTGATGATATTGTTCAGGTTAACACTGTTGTAAGTTCAGCTGGAAATAAGCCAATATCTGATATTATAGGTTCTGATGAAGAGGAAGAATAGAAAAGATTCGTTATTTTTTCTTTTTTCTTTTTTTTTGGGGCTTAATGTATAGTAGTTAATATTATAAAAATATGTATTATTGTGGTGGTTAATTGTGAATGTACAGTCAGATGTTAACATAGGATTGGTTGGTCATGTTGATCATGGTAAAACAACTCTTACCAAAGCATTGTCTGGAATTTGGACTGATACTCACAGTGAGGAAACTAAAAGAGGTATTTCTATTCGTTTAGGTTATGCGGATATTGAGTTTAGGAAGTGTCCTAGTTGTGATGAGCCTGAGTGTTATACTACTTCTAAAGTTTGTGAACATTGTGGTAGTGAAACTGAGTTGATAAGTAAAATATCTTTTGTTGATGCTCCAGGTCATGAAACTCTTATGGCTACTATGTTATCTGGTGCTGCAATTATGGATGGTGCGGTTTTAGTGATTGCTGCAAATGAGAAATGTCCACAGCCACAGACTAAAGAACATTTAATGGCGCTTGATGTTATCGGTGTTAAGGATGTTATTGTAGTTCAAAATAAGATTGATATTGTTTCTAAGGAGAGGGCTATTGAGAGTTATGAGGAAATTAAGGAGTTTGTGAAAGGTACTTGTGCTGAAAATGCTCCTATTATTCCTGTTTCTGCTCAGCAAGGGGCTAATATGGATGTTTTGATTCAAGCTATGTATAATAGGATACGTCCTCCTGAGAGAAACACTGAAAAAAGTGCTTTGATGCATGTGGCTCGGTCTTTTGATATTAATAAGCCGGGTTCTAATGTGGATAATCTTAAAGGTGGAGTTATTGGTGGAAGTTTAGTTCAAGGTGTTTTGAAAGTGGGCGATATGATTGAAATAAAGCCTGGTATAAGTAATAATAATAAATGGATTAATTTGAAATCTGAAATTATTGGCCTTGAAGCTAATGGGCATAAAATTGATGAAGTAGGTCCTGGTGGTCTTGTGGGTATTGCGACTAAATTGGATCCTTCATTGACTAAAGCGGATTCTTTATCTGGTTCAGTTGCAGGTGAGGTTGATACTCTTCCTGATGTTTTAGATAGTTTTGAAATGGAAGCTCATTTACTGGATAGAGTTGTAGGGACTAAAGAAGAGCGTGATGTGGTTCCTATAAAACTTAAAGAGCCTTTAATGATTAATTGCGGCACAACTACTACTATCGGTGTTGTTAGTTCAACTAAAAATAATAAAATTAAGGTTAATCTTAAACTTCCTGTGTGTGCAAGTCCCGGAGATAGGGTTGCTTTAAGCCGTAGGGTTGGTGCTCGTTGGAGATTAATTGGATATGGAATTATTGTTTAGGTAAAAAATGGAGTCTAAAGAAGTTGTAATTGATACTAATTTTTTTATGGTTCCTTTTCAATTTAATGTTGATATTATTGAAGAATTGAGAAATAAGTTGCCTTTATATAAATTAGTTACTCCACGTTTTGTTGTTAAGGAATTGGAAGGTTTAAAACATAATAAAGGTAAAACTAGTTTAAATGCGAGTTTAGCGCTTAAATTGATTAATTCTTCGAATATTGAGATAAAAGATATTTCATTGAGAAAAGATGAAAGTGTGGATGATGCATTAATTAGAGTTTCGAAAGTTTTAGCTACAAATGATAAAGAATTAAAAAATCGCGCGAAAGAAAAAGGTATATCTGTAGTTTATTTACGCCAAAAAAAATATATTGATGTTGATTATATATAATTAAATCATATATAATAATTGAATTGTAAGAGTTATTTGTAATTTATTAGGTGATTAAATTGAATTTATGGAGTGAAATTGAACCAGGTTCTGATGTTCCTGATATTGTGACAGTTGTTATTGAAGTTCCTAAAGGATCAAGAAACAAATATGAATATGAGAAAGATAAAGAAGCTTTTATTTTAGATAGAGTTTTATATTCTCCAGTTACTTATCCTGCAGATTATGGTTTTGTCCCAAAAACTACTTATCATGATGGTGATCCTATGGATGTTCTTGTTCTTGTTGAACAACCTACTTTTCCTGGTTGTTTAATTGAAGCAAGACCTATTGGTGTTATGGGAATGCTTGATGGGGGTGAAAAGGATTATAAAATTCTCGCTGTTCCTTGCAATGATCCTCGTTTTGATGATGTTTTATCTATTGATGATATTCAACAGCATCTTTTAAAAGAAATTGAGCATTTCTTTAGTATTTATAAAAATCTTGAAGGTAAAAAAGTAGAAACTTTAGGTTGGGCAGGTGTAGATGCTGCTAAAGAAGAATTATTAACATCCTTAAATATGTATAAAGAAAAATATGAGTGAAGGGAGAGATTTAATTTGTATTACATGACAAAAATTGAGGATACTGTAAGAATTCCCCCTTATAGATTCGATGATCCTTTAGAGGAAGTTGCACTCGAAATTTTAAATGATAAGTATGATGGTCATTTAGATAAAAAATTAGGTTTGCTTATTTGTGTTAATGAGATTTTAGAAATTGGTGAGGGTAAACTCATTATGGGAGATGGAGCTTCTTATCATAATGTTATGTTTAATTCAATATTTTTTAAACCCGAACAACAAGAAGTTATTGATGGGGAAGTTATTGAAATAGCTGAGTTTGGGGCATTTGTAAGGATGGGTCCGATGGATGGTTTAGTTCATGTGTCTCAGATAACTGATGATTATATTAATTATGATTCTAAGAGAAATGCTTTGCTAGCTAAGGAGACTAATAAGACTTTGGATGAAGGTGACTTAGTTAGGTCAAGAATTGTGGCTATTAGTCTTAAGGATAATTCAACTAAAAATACTAAGATTGGTCTTACGATGAGGCAGAATGGTTTAGGTAGATTTGAATGGATTGAAAAAGCAAAACAAGATAGTAAGAAGGCCAAAAAATGAATGCGTGTACTGTTTGTAAAAGATTAACAGAAAAAGAACGTTGTGATGCATGTGGAAATCCAACTTCTTCTAATTGGAGCGGACTTTTAATTATCACCGATCCTGAACAATCAGAATTAGCTAAAGAATTAAATATTGATATTCCTGGTGAATATTGTTTAATAGTTAGATGAATGAATGAGGTTTTATAATTGTATAGGTTAGATGCAGAATTAAATAAGGATGTAATTGCTGAGCTTAAAAAACCTTTAGGTAAATTATTTCCTAATTTTGAAGATGCAATAAGTGAGATAATATCTTCTAAATTTTTAATTTCTGTTGGTGATGCTACTTTTAATAATCTTGTTAATAATGATATTTTACCTGATGTGGGTATTATTGATAATTTAATTCAGAGGAAAAATCATGTTTGGGATTGTTTACCTATTGAGAATATTTTGAATGTTGAAAATTCTGCAGGTACTATTAGCAAAGATTTATGGGAGAGTATAGAAAAAGCTATTTTATGGGCTGAAAATGGTGATAATCAGTTAATTGTTGTTGAGGGTGAGGAAGATCTTGCGGTTCTTCCATGTATTTTGATAGCTCCTGAAGATACGATTGTGTTGTATGGTCAGCCTAATAAGGGTTTGGTTCTTTTAAATGTCTCTGATTTTAAAAAAAAAGCTCATGATCTTATAAGTAATTTTATTAAAGAATAAAAAAATGGAGGTTTTGTTTTTATGGAAATTGTAATAGTTGATGAAAAAGATAATAAAGTTTTTAATAGAAAAGAAGTTAAATTTTATGTTGAGTATGAAGGAGAATCTACTCCTAAGATTTTAGATATTAAATCTAAATTAATTGCATTGTTAAATATTAAGAAGGATTTAATTGTTATTGATAATGTTCAACCTCATTATGGTGAACCTAAAGCTTTAGGATATGCGAAAATTTATGATAGTCCTGCTGATTTAGAATATATTGAAACTGAAAGTGTAATGTCAAAAAATAAGGAAATAGAATCTTCAACTGATGAGGCTGAAGAGGAATAAAAGGAGGATTAAATATTTATGAAGGTTTCTAGTCTTTATAAAGTTGATGGTGATAAATTAGAAAGAAAAAACCCAGTATGTCCACGTTGTTCTAATGGAATATTTATGGCTGATCATGGGGATAGATATTCTTGTGGTAAATGTGGTTTTACTGAAATGAAAAAAGATTAAAAAAAAGAATAATATTAATAATTTTTTTTTCCTATATTTTATTTTTTAAATTATTAAAAAAAAGAGTATACTATTAAAATCAATTTTTTTTTAAAGATAATAGATAAAGGGTTTTAGCTTATGGCTATACGAGATGGTAGACTTAAAGATGAAATGAGTGATGAGGCGGCTAAATATAATTCATCTTTGGAATTTGATAGGGTTATTT
>CANQZY010000028.1 GCA_947628455.1 uncultured Methanobrevibacter sp. | reverse complement strand
GCTTTAGCATCTGCAAGAGGTTCTGGTAAGGCAGCTATAGAATTGATTTCAAGGTCTTCAGGTTTTACGTCTGGGATTACATCATATTTAGTCATTTCTATTGCTGATTCACTAATCTTTTTTTCCATATTATTTCTCCTCTATCATTTTAGTTATAAGATCTATTTTTAATTGGGTACTATCTATTTCTTTATTTGTTTGCTCTAATGCTTTGTCTATTTCCTTATTATTGTCAAAATTTCCACCTTTACCTACTTCTCTAGGTGCTTGGGTTTCAAGAAAATTCTTTTCTTTTTTAAGAGCATTTAATTGATTGTTAAGGTAATTTAAATGGGCTTCATAATCTCCATTACTTATATCTGTAACTTCTTCTGCAATCTCACCTACTCCCTTTCTTTCGTTTAAGGTAGAATCATTAAATTTCTCTTCTAAATCTTTTACATCATCATTATATTTTGAAAGAGATTCAGTTTTATTTATTTTTCTAACAATATAAAATTCTTGGAATCCTGGTTTTGTCTTATCATACCATTTCTCAACACTCCAACCTTGTCTTTTAAAATCTAACCAGGCATCATTTACATCCCCATCACTTATATTTGAACCAAATCTTGTAGTTCTTACTTTAAAAATATCAAAACCTTGGGATTCAAACTCATTAATTAAGTTTTTAATTGGGGATATTCCTATTCTGGCTTTATTGACAAAATTGATTCTTACTTCTGGAAGATCACTATATGAAACATCCTCATTTAGTTTACATTCAGGGGTGTCAATATATCCTTGTTGGTTTTTTTTAACCTCAATATCTGGGAGCTCATCTTGGGCTTTTTCAAGTGCATCATAATATTCATCTAATTCTCTTTCACACCTACAATCTTCGTCTTCCTCTACATCTTCCTCATAATTATCAAGGTAATCATATTTATCCCATTCATCTGGGTCATAAAAATTTATTTCATCAAATTCTGGACTGTCAAGTTCTGGCTCCTTACCTGCAACATCTTCAAACATTGTCTTAGTAAGATCTTCATCCATACTGTTTTTATTCTCTATTCTTTCATCAATATATTGTTTTAATAATTCTTTAAGATTTTCAACAATTTGGTCAAATTCTACTACTTTTTCATAATCTTCTTTCACTTTTTCTTCCCATTCTTCCCTTACACCATCTAGTTCTCCTGGGAAATAATGGTAATCTAACCAATCTGCATATTCAACATCTGCATATTTTGATCTATAATCACTGGGATCTAAACTTTCATCTTTTAATATGAGATGGCCGCCATTCCTACCTACCATTTCTATGTTTGTAAGTAATTCTTCATTACCATTAAGGAAATCTTCCATTCCTCCATCTTCAAACCTAAGCATTTCAAAAAATTCATCTTCCTGCTCATCCGTAAGATCTAAATCCCAAACTTTTACATCTGCTGAAAAATAATCTTTCCCTTTTTCAACATAATGTTTATGTAGATGGAGATAATTATAAAGCTGATTTATATTATCATAATCTTCATTTATTTTTTTATTATTTTTTTCTTCAGCTTCATTTTTAAGAAATTTGGCAAAAATATTTTTAAGGTATTTCATAGCATCATCAAAATCTTCTACTTTTTCTTGACATTCAATGATGAAATCTGCAAGTTGGTCTCTAATATCTCTCATTATATCTCTATCTTTAAGTGCTTTATAACCTACTTGTTGTAAAGCAAATTTACGTATCATTTCTTCAGAATTTGAACTATCTTTAAACATATTATAATTATATTCTTTATCTAAAAGTATAATTATAATACTATCATCAGTAAGATAGTAATCAATTCTTGGTGGGATATAATAATCTAAAATCTGTTCTACAAGATTATCTATCTGTTCTACTGCATCATCACTATCTAATAACCTATAAAAGGCATTTTTTTCAGCTCCTTTGAGATTTAAAGTAACCTCATTTATAATAGCTGCAAAATATTCAGTACCATCATTCTCATCTTCATAATGTTTATGTTTAGTTAAATATTTATAGGCATTTGATAATTCAGCAGAATTAAAAATTGCTTCTCTTATTCTTGATTTGTTATTCATTTTATTCCTCTTTCTTTGAAACGCTTCAGTATATTTATCAACATACTTCCAAGAATTTTCTTGGGCTTCATCTCTAGCTTCATCATAAAAATAATCTAATAATTGATCATAATACTTATCTACAATTTCTTCAAAATTATTTTTGATATAATTTTCCGTATAGTTTCCTTTAGTATTTTCAATTATGAAATCTATTACATCACTATCATAAGCATCATAATCATAATCTATAAAAATTTCTTTCTCATCATAACTATCAGGTTCATATCTATCAACACTTCTTTTTTTAATTTGAATTGTAATAGGTAAATCTTGGTAATTTAAAATCATAATTTTTAAAATCTCCTTTCTTTATCTTTTCGTTGTAGTTCTTTAAAAATTCTGTTAACACCAACACCTACAACATTACTATAAGTGTGTTGAATATCATAAGCATCATTACCTGAAAAAACATAATCCATTAAAGCTTTTATTTCATTGCCATACATCCAAAGGTCATCACTTATCCTATCAAGTTCTGACGCCTGATTATTTCTTAATGCTTCCCAATCCTCTGCAGTGAGCATAGAAATAGTTCCAAAATTTCTAATTACTTCAGTTATTCTATTCTTATCAAAGGATTCTTGGAGTTTTTTAGATTTATAATCCTCTGCTACACCTACCATTCCAACTCCACCATCAGGGGCTGCACCTGTAATTGGAGCATCACCTGTAAAGTTATCAGCATTTACTTGGGCCATATCTACTGATTTGGTATTACCCATAGCCATATTAAAAATTGCATTATTAAGAGGTACATTTCCAGCATTCTGGTTAACCTTTACTTGAGATTCGTACCAACCTCTATAACCTTTTTTCTTATTTAGTTTTTCATATCTTTTTTTAAGTTCTTGTAAGGTTAATCCTTCCATAGTCTGAAAAACTCCTTTTTATCTTATTTAAATCTTAAAAAATTTTCTTGTATAGTTATGTACTGAAGTTTTCGTATCTAAAATTTCGTATCGAAAACCTGTGTCTATAGTTTTCGTACTCAGAATTTGTGTCTTAAATTTACGTACGAAAACCTGTGTACGAATATGTCAGATATATCTGGATGATATATTATATATATATATATCTGGATATCTGGATATCTGGATAATATATATATATCTTTACAAAAAGATATTTTTAATTTTTTGTAATCTATTTAATTTAGCTTCATCTGCAACAAAAAGAGTTAATAAATATAATTTCTTTCATTTTTACTAATTTATGATAAGAATGGGATTTTTGAATAAGTGTATTCAAAAATCCCTATATGTGAAAGAGGTGAAATATGGAGTTTTTAATTTATTTTTCCTTCAATATTATACAAGATTTTATACAGGATCTTGTAAACTCTATATTTCACTTGTCTGGAAAAGAAATCAATCATTTTCTTGAGATTTTATAATTCCCATATTTTCTAATAATCTTGTTTTCTTTTCTGAAGATTTATTATCCTTTTCTTTTAAAATAACCATAACAACATGGTATTTATCTGTAAACCAAATAGTTTCTATTTTAACAATTTGGGTATCTTTAGTTATATTAGTATTTAAAAATGTTTCAAGTTCATCGTAATTTACCTTATAAGTTTTATACATTTTGAAAGCCCTCTTTTAGTATTTATCTTGATATTTTGTACCTGAATTTCCTTGGATATT
Organism: uncultured Methanobrevibacter sp.; assembly: GCA_947628455.1. GTDB lineage: Archaea > Methanobacteriota > Methanobacteria > Methanobacteriales > Methanobacteriaceae > Methanocatella. The sequence continues at coordinate 8,891 of CANQZY010000028.1, read as the reverse complement.
TATATCAGGCTTTTTATTTGCCTTGATAATTCTTCTAACTATAACCCCTCCACCTATTACCCATACTAAAAGCAATATAACTGAAATTATATGAGCTATCAAATTTCCTACAAACATAATTTTTATTTACCTCACTTTTTATTTATTTTTTCTACTGATATTATAAAATATCTTGTAAAAAAGATCAACTAATTTTAAATGGATTTTTTACAATATCTATGTTGTATTTAAAACCCACTCTCTTTTTACGCATAATTTGCAATAGGCATACCAAGTGTCTATAATTTATAACTAAGTAGTTATAAAAATACCCAAATACAGCATAAATAAAATAGTATTTATAATCTTACTTTTAAATATTATAACCTTCCTCAAAATCCTTTAAATATCTCTCAGGAATGTGTTTTTTAATTTCTTCAATATTTTGATTTTTACCTATTTGAAACCCATAGTCTTGAATAAGTGTAAATAGGAATCTTGTATTGTTTAAATTATGATTTCTACTACTTTCTGTGTATTCTTTAAGACATTCAGGAATGCTATTCTTTGCATTTTCTTTAATAACTGCTGCCAAACTAAAGGCCCATTGACTTACCCAACCTGAAGGGCCTTTCTTCTTCTGGCTTACAATTCTTGCCTTCGCATCTCCAAACATTCTCCTAAACCAATTTTCACAAAAATCAGGCATTGCGGCCACAATATTTGTTATATTTTTAGCTAACCAACCTATTGCTTTTACCATATTTGAACTCAGATTAATTTTATTTGCTGAAAATGTTTCAAGACCTTCTAAAGTATGTTTTATATAATTTTCATATCTTTCTTGTTCTGCAGCTATTTCTTCTGCTTCTTTTTCAGCTTTAATTTTTGCTAGCCTATCTGCAATCTTTTTATCCTCTATAATCTTTTGCTCTGCTGAAATTGTATTTAAAATTTCTTGATAATTATTTATAATCTCCATTACTTGATTTTCCAATCTAATGCACCTGATTTATAAGCTTTTTGCAAATCAAGCTTCATTACATTGTTTACAAATTGTACTTCAACAATAAAACCGTATACAAAATCTGAAAAACCACCTTCAACATTTACAACTTTCCCTATGCCCAATCTTCCTTGACCTTCTTGGCTCATTAAATAAGGCTTTACATCTTCTACAATTGTTTGTAATAATTCATCTAAACTTGCAAAAGCTTTGAGTTCATAATTTTTCATAATTTTTACCTCTTTCTTAATCTTTCTAATGATAGGATAATATATCTTAAAAAAGAAATCAACTATCTTTACACATAAAAAAAAAAAGATCCCCTATATTTCTATAGAAGATCTATATGAGGTGAATAAAATATGAAAAATGGAAATCTATCCACTTTAATTTAGCATTAGTTTTTTCATAATAATTTTTTAATTACAACAATTATCCTATCATCTCTACCCAATCCTTATCTGTACTTATTCTTACAATCCTTTTTTCAGACTTATAAATTATGCCCTGATAAATCTTCCAATCTTCAACTGTATAAGAATATATCTTATCAATATGAAGAATTAAGGAGATAAGAAATTCCTATCTCCTTATACAAAATTCATATTTGGTCACCCTGGCGAGACTTGAACTCGCGACACCGTGATTATGGTGAATTAATAAAGATTTGAACTTTAATCTCCTTAGGCCTTAGGTGTTTTACTTAAACTATTAATTCAAAGTCACGTGCTCTACCAACTGAGCTACAGGGTGTGGGTAATTTGGATCAGTTTACCAATTGAGCTATTGGCGCATGTATCTCTAACACCTGTATTATATATTATATAAGAAGAAAAATCAACTATCTTCCAATATATTCTCTACTAGGTTCTACTTCTATAAAATTTTCTTTTATATAAATCTCTCTATAAGCTCTATACTTATTATTATTATGGAAGGAGCCAAAATCAGGTAAGGCTTCATTTAATGGAAGACCTTTCTCAAGATTTTTTATATATTTGTTCTCTTGGGATTCTACAACTGGTCTTCCTTCCATCATAATAAAATTTTCTATATCCATATGGTCTACAGGTTGTCCTTGTAAGACATAGATTTTATTTGATTTTCTACCTGATTGCTCATCCAATGAAATAGTAATAGAAGTAATTTGTGAGTTATCAAATAAAATATTACAGATAATATTATACCAATTGAAATTAAAAGAACTAATTCTAAAATAAATATCATTTCCACTTCCATATCTATATTGATCACTCATTCGGGCTCTTAGGAATTCTTGGTTTGTCCTATAATTTAACTCCTCCCATAAAGCTTTACAAGTTTCAATATAATTTTTATCTATATTCTCTGCTGGCTGTGGATTAATATGAACATTAATATTACTTAAAAATTGCTCTAGTATTTCTTCATCCATTCCAAATTTGCTTGTTATTTTAAATGAGTCTTCAATCCCTAAAACACCTCCTGCAAGAGCCTCTAAACAATCTTTTATCAATGGTTTAAGGTTTTGTTTAGAATGGTCTAAGAACCAATTGATAACCCAAGAGTTGTTAAACAATGTTATCATATTATGTGAAAAACTTTCCCCTGATTCAAATAAAATATATGGGTGGAATGTATCACATTTAAATACTTCACCATCATTTCTTATCATATAGGCTATTCTTTCTTTTAAAACCATTTGGTTAACTCCCTATTAAGATATATGGAGCTGGGAATAGGACTTGAACCTACAACCTGATGTTTACAAAACACCTGCTCTACCTAATTGAGCTATCCCAGCATAAAATTTGGTGGGTAGGGATGGATTTGAACCACCGAAGCCGAAGCAACAGATTTACAGTCTGCCCCATTTGACCACTCTGGAACCTACCCATAAAACATATCTAAATAGAAATTATCAGATATAAAATATCATAAATATTTTTGATTAAGTTCATTTATCTTATCTCTTACTTCAGCAATATTTACAAAACCTCTTCTGGAAAAAGATTCTGCAAGCCATGTGAAGTAATCTTTACAATAATTAAAAAGGTTAGTGATGTTTATATCATCATAATATTCAGGAATTTCTTTTTCATCCACTTCATCCAAAAGTGCATGTTCAACAAAATGATAAGATTGTTCCTCAAATATATCTTCAATGATTCCAAATAACTCATGATACATAACACTAGTTGGCAAATATTTATTTGTCTCTGTCCATTTAGGTACATCTGAAAGTATACTATATATTTCTTTCACCCAGTGGCCTTTGGCTGCATTGAAACCATTTAGAACAAATTGTCTTATAAGATGATCAAGAATTGGTTGGCTTTTATCATTCAATTTTCTCAAAATTTTACTTTTAGATTCTGCCATTTCTCTTAAGAACATCTTGGTAATTACTTCCTTTTCATTATTGTAAGAATGGTCCAAATGACAGGTCCTGCCCCTGCGACCTCCTGATCCCAAATCAGGCGTTCTGCTAACTGAACTACATCTGGTAATGAAAAAGGCTTAACGTACCTTTTGCATATCATTGGTTTCAACAAGACCAATTTCTGACGCCAATTCAACACCCCATGAATTGGGACCTGGAAAGAAATTACACTTTCTTCAAGCGTGGAGTTTCAAAAACCAATCCGCGTGCTATGAAGCTCCCAACTGTTAGCCTATAGTGTTGAGATATAGGCAACCCGCTGGCAAGGGAAGTAAGATTTGAACTTACACATGTGGGCGTCAAAGGCCCATGCCTTAACCATTTGGCGATTCCCTTTTATTTTATTTTCCTAGTGATTATACAATTTATAGTAGCAGAAAATATAATTTCCCTAAATTGTCTTCATCTCATTTATAAAATCACTAATATCATACAAATTATGGTCTTCAGTATTATAGTATTTATAAGAATATCTCTATTTAAGTTAACCCATTCTATAGCTTTTGCAATATCCTTAAGATATAAATTTTTAACATCCCCTATTACATCATTTTCTGTAACTGGATTATTAAAAAATTTAATAATAACTGATGAATAAATATTATTCCCATATTTGATCCTATATTTGGAATGCTGAATATCTCTACTTGCAGCTGCATCGTCTAACCACACTGAATGAGATAAGCCTGTTCTTTTGGAAGCTACATTTGACATCTCAAATAATAAACCTTCATTTAATTCATTTTTGTTTAAATAATTTCTGATATTTTTCATCTTTCTATCTTTCCTTTCTATTGGCAGGCCGGGTAGGAATTGAACCCACATCAAAGGTTTTGGAGACCCCTATTCTACCATTGAACTACCGACCTTAATTTTCTACCCATATTATAATATAAAAATAGAAAAAGGATCAACTATTTTTAATTGATCCTTTAATTTTTTCTATTTATTTATATAAGGAATTTAGTAAAATATTAATTTTTCTTTTGCTATTATTCATTATTAGTTAATTTTAAGCTCCACTTATAACCCATAGCAGTTCTATTAGGTTTATCACAAGCCATTATTAAATTTCTACCACTACAACCCATAGCCCTTCCTGCAGCTGCTATACTTTCATATATCTTTATAATCTTACCTGTATCAGGATCTAATTGGGCTATTTTAATACATTTAGGTTTATTCTGTCCTAAATGTTTATCTAAGTCTAATTTTAGTATTTCTTGTCTATATAATAATTTTAATGCTTTTTTATTTTGACAATCTATATTTAGTTTATGGCACCATTTACGAATTAAATTTCCTGATACCTTATAATGATTGGCAACTTCTTCTCTATTATAATTATCAAATATTTGAAGCAATTCTTGTTTTGTAGGCATAGGGATTCTCATAGTTTTTTTATAACAATCTGAACACATTTTACTGTTATTTTTCATTAATCCACCACAAATAGGGCAAGGAATGCCTTTATTTTTCTTTTGTTTTGTTAAATACTTATCAGTTGTAAAAATTTTAGGTTTTTTGGGTCGATGTTTAGCATCTATGATGGGATATGTAAAACCTTCTAACCTATACCCTTTAACTCCCCGATTGATATAGCTTATAATGTCTCTGCATACGCTATGTTTATCAGCTATTATATTATATAACTGACCATCCCTTAATTCATTAATTACTTCCCTTACTTGCTCTTCATTTAATCTAAAATAATTACCATCACCTCCAGGCCAAGCATTATATCCTTTACCAGAAGGTATAGGGAAGGTCTGATAGTATTTAATCCAATAGATTTCTTTTTCATTTAATTCTTTAACATCACATTCTTCAATAGTCTCAAATGTAAAATTTTCTTTACCATATTTACGTAAAGCGCAATTAATAGGATAATTATAGCTTCCAGATTTTGGATAATTAGCATTATATATATGTTGTTTCCACCTATTTTCAATGTCTATAGATTGTCCTATGTATGCTTTGCCATTTATCTTATTTGTTATTTTATAAATTCCAATCATACTAAATTATCCTTTTTTATATGTACATTCGGATAATTTAGTACAAAAATAATCAAAAAATGGTCATAAGGGTGAAATTCGAACCCATAAATTAATAACTTTTCCATCTAAGTTATCTCAAACAAGTCCGTTGAACATACCAATTCTTCTACTTTCGGATATTATTAACATAAAAACTGAGTATTTATCAGTTTTGAAAAGTATTCTTCCTCAGTATAATATTCTTTTTCAATATTAAAGAGATAATTATCAATTTGTTCTTGATAACAATTAGTAGCTTGATCATACCCTTCTTTAGTGAAAGGGAAAAATTTAGGTTCAAAAAGATCAAATAAATGTGGGTAAACTACAAGTCTTGTATTTTCTCCATCACCTATACAAAGTGTTAAGGAACAAATACTACAATTCTGAATATTTGAAGTATCTTTATCTAATTTATTATTTTTAATGGTATTTTTTACTTCTTCAAAAGTTTTATAATTTATTTTCTTCCTGATCATAATTTTTCTATCTTCTCCAATTTGCCATACAATATAAATAATAATGAAGTTAACTATTCCAATAAAATATTTTGACTATCAATTAATTTTCCTTCTACATTATATAAAACTATATCCATGGAAGATTTTCCATTCTCCGCACTTACTACGATTAAAATATTAAAGATATCTTTTGAATACCCATTAATCCAGTTAATTATTTGATCATTCCCATTAAATGGGTTCTCTACTTGCCTTCCACCAAAATAAAACTGACCATCTGTAAACATATAAGAAGTACTTGTTATTGCAGTATATTTTCTTAAAATATCGAAGGGGAGAGGGGGTTTATATAGTATATCAATATTCATATTCTTGATAAAATCTTGTAAGCTTGATTCTTCTATTACACCCATATTTCCTGTAGGGCCAATTGGGTTCATGTAACTAGGTTCTTCTAATATTATATTTTGGTTTATATAGTTACATTTCTCATAGGGGAATTGAAATATCATTTTTATTTATCCTCCTCAAAATCTTTTGGATCTTCATCTAATACTGTAAATACATTATGGCAATAAGGGCAAATATAAGTATATTTTATAATTTTTCCTATATACTCCACCTTTGTAGGTGCGAGAATAGCATCACAGAAATTACATTTAGCATTCATTTTTCTTCACCTCTTCTCTATTTACACCTGAAGCAATAACATCAAATTCTGCAAATTTCATCAAATTATTAAATAATCTATCACCAAATATATTCCTATACTTTTTCTCAGCTTTTAGAGATTTAAAATCTTTATGGGCCCTCATATGATAATTTATATAGAAAAGACATTCATATATTTCTTCCCATGTTTCAAAATTAAATATTTCCAAGTTATTAAGTAAGAAATAAGTACCTATTGAATCATGACTACAATAATGGGCTCTACCAGTTTCATCTATTTTCTGGGTAAATATTTTTCCTATATCGTGAAATAAACCTGCGGTCTTTAATGAAACATCATCATTATATTCTACAACCTGATACACAACCCTACAACAATGTTCATAAACATCAAATTTATGCCAAGGAGTTTTTTGATCAAATCCTTCCATTAATTTTAACACATTATTAAATTTAATGGGATCAAATTTGGGAATATTTGGATAATAACCATCAATAACTATTTTATCAAACCCTTCAAATAATTGAGGAAATTGATAAGAATTTGCAAATTTATTAATAACCTCTTCACCCACTTTTTTATTTCTTTCATTATCTCTTCTAATACAATTTTCAATAGGGGTGGTCATAACATAAGCAATAACATTTATTTTATTCCTATATTGTTTAATAGCTTCAAATATTCTTCTTCTACTTTTCAAAGTTGTATTGGTTGCATCTATAATTACATGGCCTGCAGCTAATCCATAAATAAGTTCTTTATAAATAATTTCAAATACTTTATTATTATATTCTTGATTATTTTCATCACCAAAGAATTTCTTCCTGATAGCATCTGAACTATAAATTGTAGCTCCATATTCACCCTTTTCTTTAAAATATTTATCTATTTCATCAACCTTTGTGCTTTTACCAGATCCGGGTAGTCCTACCATCACTATCAAATTATGCATATAATTCACCTCTTTTATTTCAACTTATTATAAAATAAATAAAGAAAAGAATCAACTATCTTCATATAGAAAAAGTAAGGATTGAAATAAGCTTATCTAGCTACATTCAATCCCACTGTTGTTCTAATTTCTTCTGTAGCCTTATTTATTCTGGCTACATCTATAGTTATATGAGACATTGATTCATAAACCTCCTTTTTTCTTAATTCCATAAAATATTATACAATAATTTAGCAGTAAGATCAACTAACCTTTATGGAAATCTATAAAAATTTTTCAAGATTTGCAAGTAATATTTTGGCATGGTAATCCAGCCATATTATTAGGAGCTTTACACTCATTATTAACTAAATAACAACAACTTTTACAAATATTATAAGATGTAGTAATATTTGGATTTTGATTTATTGTTTGGTAATTTATTGGCATATATTTAAAAATTAATTGTTTATATTTGCAGTTTATCTCTAAAGGTTCTTCTAATTCTTTTTCTTCTATATTTTCTTCATATTTACAAACTTCTTTATGTATACAATCTTCACAAATTTTTAATGTAGTTTTCTTTCTAAGTTCCATATAACTTTCCTCCATTACTTCTACAATAGTCTTTAAAACTCCTGTTTGAAAATATTTTATTAATTGATCTAGTTCAATATTAAATTCTAAGTTTCCATCATCATCAAAAAACCAAAAATGCCTTTTTTGAAAATCTACAATATCCCTTACACTGAAATTTGTATAAATATCTAGTTTTTTAAGTTTATCAAATAAAATATTATTATATTTTGCAATATCAGAAACTATAAAATCATACCTATTGTTTTTTACTTGATTTATAATAAAATTACCTATTACTAAATCTGATTTAAGTATCTTCCCCATAATTTATCCTCTTGTAAATTTAGGCCACGTTTCAATAAAAGCTTTCAAAACGTCTATTGCGATATAAGTTCGGAATTGAGCTTTTAGGTCATCCAAACTTTTATCATCTTTAAGAGCGATTCTTATTTCTCCATCGGATTCCACTTCCTCAAAGAAGTCCGAATACTCTCTAAACATATAAGTCGTGGATGCTCTTGATAAAATAAGAAGCGCTTCTTGACCTTTTTCCTCTAAATATTTAATTACTAATGCACCATATCTTTCCAATTCGCTCAAAGATACTTCATTTCTGACATTCTTTTCTTTTTGATTTTTTTTTTCTTCTAATATTTGAATTAGAGCGTTTGCCGCCAAATCTTCAATACCAATATAATAACACATCTTAATATTCCTCTACTAATAAATTATATAATTGGTCTACAGTTTGCAAAGATATAATTCTCCCATCTGGCATAGTAATACAGTTTTCAGCTATCT
>CANQZY010000027.1 GCA_947628455.1 uncultured Methanobrevibacter sp. | reverse complement strand
ATACATGATGAAGAAATGTTAAACAACATAAAAATTGAAATTGAATCAGAACATATAAAATTATTAGAAATTTTAACCAAAGAACAATTTGAAAATAATTGTTATAAACTAGGAGGTAAGTAATGAAAAAAAATATTAGAACTATGTTGGGGGATAGATATCATCTATGTGAAAGTTATAAACAAGAAAAAGAAGAATGGAAATTATTTGTAAAATATGATGGTTGGCTTGATGATGGTAGTAAACCAATTATGACAAGTGAAAGTCATACAAAAAAAGAATTAGAAACTTTTGCAAAACAAAGAGAAATTTTGGATTATACATCTGTGTATTCTAAGCTTTTTATTATTTCAATTATTACCTTTATTATTAGTATTTTTAATATATTTATAAGTGATGATTTTTTAGCAGGAATACTTGTTGGTAATTTTTGCACTACAATAATAATTCTTTTAGAAATGGATAGGATTAGTAAAAAAAATAGAAAAGCAAAATTTTATAATTGCTTTGATAAATTAAATGTTATAAGAGTTAATACAAACAAAAATATTTCTAATTTATTTGAAAAAATATTTGAATCTACTTTAGATACAAGAAAAGAGAAAAAAGATGAATAAGATTTATACAAAAGATGATTTTAGAAATGAAATAAAAAATTGCACATGTAATGGAAAATGTTCAAGATGTGGAGAATGTTGTACTCCTTTATTGTCAATAACTATAGAAGAATATAAAAAAATAAAAAAATATATTAAAGAAAATAATATAAAATCATCTAAATTACTTAGAAATAATAATTATTATGTAAGATGTTGCTTTTATGATTTTAAAGAAAAAAAGTGCAAAATATATGATGTTAGACCAGAAGTATGCAAATCATTTATGTGTTCAAGTTCGTATCAAAAACTTGGAGAGAATAGGGAATATTATGACAAACGTGCTGAAATTAATGGAAATCATATAGATAGAACAGTACCAATGGATTTATTATTTTATGGTAATCCAACTACATTGTTGATAATTGCAAATAGAGAAATAGGTGCAAATAATGAAGAAAAAATGTTAAAAATACTGAAAAAGTTAGGAAAAGATAGAAATTTTTTTAAAAAATACGATATAGCTAATAGTTATGAAGTAGCTGAGGCTATTGAAAATGGAAATATTAAATTAGGATGGGAAGATTAATGTCAGATATTTGGAATGAATGTATTTTTGATTTTAGAAAAATACCAACAAAATGTGATAACTGTGGAAGTGAAAAGGTTAGATATACAACAAATGATGAAGTATATGGCAGAATATATGGAAATGGTGGTTGTTATATTTGTGATGATTGCAAAGCATATGTAGGTGTTCATGATACTAAAAATAAACTACCTTTAGGAAGATTAGCTAATAAAGAATTAAGAAATTTAAAGATGAAATGTCATAGATTATTTGATCCTTTATGGAAAGAAACTAAATTAAAAAGGGTTGATTGCTATGGATATTTAGCTAATAAATTAGGATTACATTTAAGAGAAACACATTTTGGTTGGTTTAATAAAGAGTATTTAGAAAAATCTTTAATTATATTAAATAGTGTAACATATAAAGATATTCAAGAATATGTAATTAAAAGAAATGAGGAAAAATCTTGATAGATGATGCAATAGAATTACTAACTAAGATAAAAATACAACAATCTATAAGAGATCATAAAAAAGGTACTGAAACTACAATGATATTGTCTAAAGTAGATTTAATAGGTGTTTGTATTAAAGTTTTAAAAGTGATAAAGGAAAATGAAGATGAAAAAAGATAGAGTTTATGCTTTGTATAAGGGAGAAGAATTTTTGACATTAGGTACTATAGATGAAATAGCATCAATTATGAAAGTAAAAAGAGAAACAATATATTTTTATACAATGCCAGCATATAAAAGAAGAATAAAAAAAGGTGGAAAGAACAGAAGATATTTAATAAAAATTTAATTATAGGTAGGGATTTAAATTATGGATAAGTCTATAAAAATAGTAAATAAAAGTCATGAAGAATTAATAGATGAAATAGAAACATTAAAACAAAAGCTTGAAGAAATTAAACATATAACTATAGAACAACTAGAATATTGTCAAAATGAATTTGATGAGTGGTGGATAAATTCACGATATAAACATGGTTATGATGAATGGAGTGTAGCTATACATTGCTTAACAGCAATTAAAGATAGATTATAGGAGGAAGAATTTATGATAGAAAAATTAATAATGAGTAAAAATGGAGTACATATTATAGGAGCTATAATGTTGTTTGTTACGTTGATATTGTTAACTGGGTGTAATAAACAAGTTTTTGATACAAAATATACTTATGATAAAGCTATATGCAATTATGATGGAGATAAATTAGAACTAGAAATAAAAAAATGGTTAGATTATGATGGAGAACAAATTCAAATAATTGATAAAGATGGTAGCACATATTTAGTATCAGCAAATAAATGTTATTTAAAGAGTTAAAGGAGATGTAAAAATGAAACTTCAAGATAAATGTTTAGCAATTATTAATCATTACGATATACTACCACAACTAAAGTATTTTCAAAGTGAAATATATGAGTTAACAGAAGCAATAATTAGATATGAAGAAGCTAAATATAATTCATGTGAGAATTATGATATAAATGAAATATCTTCATTAAAAGAACATATAGCAGAAGAAATAGCAGATGTTAAATTAATGCTGAATCAATTTAAAGAATACTATGATTTTTCAGGTTATGAAATAAGAAAGATTATGACATTTAAAGCAAATAGACAATTAGATAGGATAAAAAATGAAAATATTGAAAAACGCTAAGTATAATGAAATTATGAATAATGCAAAAGCATATGAGAATGATTATAAAAGATTAGAAAAATCTTATGTAAAAGAAGTTGCAGAATTAGAATTAAGAATAAATAAAATATATTCTAAACTTTATGACATAATGAGAAGTAAATCAAGTACAAAAGGCAAAGATGCAATATACAAGAAAATTGAATCAGTGATTAAATTTATAGAAACAGGAATTGATTAATAATTATGTTGATAATTTTGTATTAGAACTATGTAATTTTTAGGGGGAGGAAAATAAATGAAAAAAATATTATTAACAGATAAATTTGATGATGTTATATTAAAATTGAGTGAGGGTAATCCTGGAGCTGTAACAACTTGTTTAGAAATAATTAATGCTAAAGATTCTGATATTTCACAATCTATTCCAATATTTTTAATATTAGATTCAATGGAATTATATGGTTCAAATCTATATATGTTATGGAATGATTGTTGTGATAGAAATATTGAAAAAGTATTAAAAGTAGTTGATGGATATTGTCATGGAAAAATATCAAATGAAGATATAAATCAACGAATAAAAAATGTTGGGTATGGATTATCATTCGACGATTTATTAGGAGAATAGGATGGAGGAAAATAATGAATAGTTATGAATTTGAAAAAATATGTAAAAATACAATCATAGAGTACTATAAGGAGAATGGAGAGAAAACAGATAACGTAGATTTAAAAATACAAGATGTATACGTAGTGTGGGAATGTAAAACCTTACGAAATAATAAAGCATTATTAAGTACTACATTATATGATGGAATGTATTTTGAGTGTACTTATAATGGAGATAAAGAGGAACTATATTTGGATGCATATAAAAAATGGAAAAATATTTCTATACCAAAAAGCAAATTTGATAAAGAAGTACATTAATAAAAAAAATTATTAGCAGGAGGTATGCCATGTATTATATTAAATATTATAAGCAACTAAAAAAATATAATGAAAAATTAACTGAATACATTTCTTTAGTTGATACTTTAGAAGAATTATTTAATAGAACACAACCAGGAGCTGCAGATTATAACAGTGATAAAGTGCAAGGACATAGTATATCTTCTACATTTGATAATTATGTAATAAAAATAGAAAATGTAGAAAAGCAAAAAGCTAAATTAAAAATGATAATAGATGATAGATATTATGTTTTAAAACAAATTGAAAAAGACCTTAGAGAAAGTAAGGACGAATATGATCGAATATATGTATTGTATTTTTTAGATAAATATTCTTATAGAAAAATATCCAAAATTGTACATTATAGTAAATCTCAAATTGGAAATATAGTTGATAAAATAATGAAAAATTTGTTGAAACTTTAACATTGGACAAAAGTGGACAAAATATATGCTACAATGATAGTGTGAAGATGAATTAATATATGAAAAATGTTTTAGATCTATGACATTTTAATAAGAGAATTTTAGGCTCAAAGTTCTTTTATAAATCAAATTTATTTTCACTTTATTATAATCATTTAAAATCGTGTGTTACCTATTTATAGGTAGCATACTGATGATATGTTTTAAATTAAAAGTATTATCTACTATTACCTGCATATCATTGGTATGGTACTTATAAAGTGCTTAACACTTCGATTATGAAGTGTTATACCCCCTTAAAGATATAGTTCATATATCTTTTTTTCTTGGATTTTGGAGATGATTTATGAAAATAGTAGGCATTATATTATTAATATTATTACTTTTAATTTTATTTGCTTTAGGAAATATTATTGCACTTGTAAGTATAATTGACAAAATAGAAGAAAGTGATAATGATGAAATTGACGATTGAAGAAGAAAAATATGTATCTAATTTAATAAAGGGCATGTCACAAAGACAAGCTTATTTAGATGCATTTCCTAATAGAAAAAAATGGAAACCTGAAACAGTAGATAATAAGGCATCAGCACTGTTCAGAAAAAGTGAGGTAAAGGCTAGGTACGAGGAATTACTTAATGTAGCTAAGGAAAATATAGATAATAATGCTATTATGTCTGCAAAAGAAAGAAAAGAATGGTTAACAAAAGTAATAAGTGGTGAAATTAAAGAAACTTTATTAATTGGTAATGAAGAAACAGATGTAAAATCAGCATCATTATCAGATAAAATGAAAGCTATGGATATGCTAAACAAGATGGATGGAATATATGTTACAACTATTAAAGGAAATATAGGTGTTTCCAAAAAATTGGAAGATCTACTATGATATATACTGCAGATTATTTAATTGAACAAAGGCAGAAAAAATGGTTTGAAAAACATGATATAGGATATGATGTAGAACTTAGAACAGCTATAGCAAATGAAATAGTTGAAAATAATCAATTATTGGAAGAAGTAAAGGAAAATCCAGAAAAGCTAATTGAATTATGTTTTATTGTAGTCGATAAAAACCAAAAAACAGTTCCTTTTATGTTTAATGAAGTACAAAAAGATTTTTTGGAAACATTGAATAAAGAAAAGGAAGAATATAAAAAAGGAAATAGAACGGATTTATCGTTCTTGATTTTAAAAGGAAGACAAGAGGGCTTTACTACATTAATAACAGCATATCAATTAGCATGTAGTATTTTAAATAGAAATTTTCAAGGATTTACACTCGCAGATAAGAGTGATAATTCTGAAACAATTTTTCAAAATAAAGCAAAGTTTCCATATTCACAACTTCCAAGTGTATTACAACCTACAGAAAAATTTAATAATAGAAAACAATTATTATTTGAAAAGCTAAATAGTAGTTGGGCTGTAGATACAGCAACTAAAGATGTTGGTAGATCTAGAACTATCAACTTTTTTCATGGTTCAGAATGTGCATTTTGGAAAGATGGAATATCATGTATTCAAGCTGGATTAGGTGAAGCTTTTACTAAAGATTGTATAAAGATATATGAATCTACTGCTAATGGATTTAATGATTACCAAAAAATGTGGAATAGTGGAACAAATATTAATTGTTTTTATCCATGGTGGAGAACTAAAGAATATAGAATTAACCTAATTAATGAGAAAGACAAAGAAACATTTTTATACAACATAAACAAAAAAACAGAATGGATATGGGAAAGATTAAGATGGTTAAAAAATGAACAAAAATTAGATATAGAACAATTGTATTGGTACTATAAAAAATATGATAGTTACTTAGATAAAGAAATTATTAAGCAAGAATATCCATGTTCACCCCAGGAAGCATTTTTATTACCAGGAAAAAATGTATTTGATGCAGAAATAATAATAAAACGATTAGCACAACTAAAAAAACCACTAAAAACAGGTTATTTTGCTTATGATTATGATGGATTAAAAATATCGAATATTAAGTGGATAAATGATAGAAATGGATATATAAATATATATCAAGTACCAAATGTACCTAGTATGACAAAATATTGCATAGGTGGAGATACAGCTGGAGATGGTTCAGATTATTATACAGGACATGTATTAGATGCTAAAACAGGAATACAAGTTGCAGTTTTAAAAAGAGAATTTGATCCAGATGAATATACAAAACAAATGTATTGTTTAGGAATGTATTATGGATATGCATTAATTGGAATAGAGAGCAATTTTGACACATATCCAATTATGGAATTAACAAGATTAGGATATGAGAATCAATATGTAAGAGATAAGATAGATGAATATACTGGAAAAACAGAAAAAAGATATGGATTTAAAACAACATCATTGACAAGACCTACAATAATATCACGATTGATAGAAATTGTAAGGGAACATATTGAAACAATAAATGATCAAGATACTTTAGAAGAATTATTAACAATAGTTAGAAATGAAAAAGGAAGAATAGAGGCACCAAGTGGAGGACATGATGATCAAATGATGGGATTATCAATAGCACATCAAACACGAGAACAAGTATCTTTTGAAGAAGAATCAATCAATATACAACAAGAATATCATTTCAACTTAGAAAAAGAAGAAGTCCCTAATTATTATGATTATGGGGAACAGATAGAAGTTATTTAGTAGGAGGTAAGTATGAAGAAGAATGTATTAAAACAACTATTAAAAATTAGAAATCAAAAAAAAGAACAAGGAAGTAATAAACAAGTATCAAAAGGTAACAAAAAAACAACAAAAAAGAGGTAAAAAATGGAATATTTAATGGTTATTATTATTGTTTTAGTATCAAGTATAACAAATGTATTATGTTTATTTATTGGTGCTAAAATAAGTCAAAAAATAGAAAATAAAGAGGATTTAAAAATGCATGATATAATTCCTGAAACTACTTTAAATCCTTTTAAGCTATATGAAAGAAAAAAATTAGAACAAGAGGAAAAAGAGGAATTAGAAAAAATTAATATAATTATGCAAAATATAGAAAATTATGATGGTACAGACAATAAGCAAATAGATGTACCTAGATAGGAAGTGCTAGTGTGAATAATAAAGAAATAAAAGAAACACATGCTTGGCAACTGTATGAAAAAGGCAGAAATTTTTTAAGAATGAAAAATGTATACACAGATACTGATAGAAATTATCGAATGTACAATGGAAATCAATGGGGAAATGCAAAATTAGGAGATGTTGAACCAGTACAAAAGAATTTCATTAAACCAATAGTAAAATATAAAGTTGGAGTAGTACACGATAATTTGTATTCCATTGTTTTTTCAAGTCAAAACTTCGAAGATAAAAAATTTAGAGAATATGGTGAAAAAATATGTGAAATGCTAAATAGAAAAGCAGCCAATATATGGGAAAAAGATAAAATGGATTTTAAAGGTAGAAGAGCAACTAAAGATGCAGCTATAAATGATGAGGGAATTATTTATGCAACATGGGATAAAGCTACTGATTCACCTTTGAATGAAATTATAAAGAAAAATGACATTTATTATGGTAATGAGAATGATGATAATATTCAAGCACAACCATATATCTTAATTAGAAAAAGAATACCATTAGTAACTGCAGTTGAAATGGCAATTGCAGAGGGAGTATCGAATGAAAAGATTGAACTTATAGTTGGTGATAATGATACTTTTGAAGAATCTGGAGAAAATTCTAAAGATGAAATAGATGATATGGTAACATTAATTACCAAAATGTGGAAAGAAAATGGAACAGTACATTTTAGTATGTCTACAAGATTAGTCGATATAAAGGTAAATAAGGACAGTGGTTTAACTTATTATCCAGTAGCACACATTGTTTGGGAAGAATTAGAGGGAAGTGCTAGAGGAGAGGGAGAAGTAAGATATTTAATACCTAATCAAATTGAAGTAAATAAAACAGAAATGAGAAGAGTTTTAACTGTTAAGTATCAAGCATATCCTCAAAAAGTCGTTAATATTGAAAAAATAGTAAATCCTAATAGCATTAACCAAATGGGAGGTACTATTAAAATAAAAGGTGGACAATCTGTAGATGATGTAAAGAAGTATGTTAATACATTACCACCTGCACAAATGTCACCAGATGTAAGATTATTACAAGAAGATTTAATTCAAGTAACAAGAGATTTAGCTGGTGCTGGAGATATAGCAACAGGAACAGTTAATCCAGAACAAGCAAGTGGTAAAGCAATTTTGGCAGTGCAAAATGCAAGTCAATCTCCAATGACTGAACAAAAAGAATCATTTAAAAATTTAATAGAAGATTTAGCTAAAATTTGGTTAGATATGATAATTACGTATTCATCAAAAGGAATAGTACTTGAATACGAAAAAGTAGATGAAGAAACAGGGAAAACAACAATCATTCCTGAAAAAGTACATCAAGATGCTTTAAAAAAGATTAGAGCTAGTGTAAAAGTTGATATTACTCCAAAAAGTGCTTATGACAAATTTGCACAAGAAATAAGTATTGAAAATATGTTTAAAAATGGAATGTTTAATATTGAAAAATTGCAAGAATTAAAAGTTTATGTAGATTTACTAGAAGATGATTCTGTAATGCCTAAACAAAAATTAGAAAAAGCAATTAAGCTTATGGAAAGAGAACAATTAAAAATTGCTACAATGCAACAACAAGCACAATTGATGCAGCAAAGAACTAATATGTTCTTTAATCAAGATTCAGAAGCACAAGCTGGAGTGATAAATAATATTTTAAATCAACAAACAACAGAATAGTTGTTTTTATTTATGTCTTTTTACTACTTTAGACTTTAAAGAAAAGGTATAGAAGTCCAAGCCTTATGACTGAAAAAGATGTGGATTTGTGAAGCAAACACAAGTGAAAAAATAGGAGGATTTATGGAAAATGAAAATCTTGTTACAGAAGATGTAACTGAAAACGTTGAAGAAACAACAGAAGAAACAATCGACCAGTCAGAAGAGGAAGTACCAGTAATAAAAAAAGATGCTGAGGAAACATTTACTAAACAACAAGTAGATGACATGGTTGCAAAGAAATTAGCAAGAAAAGAAGCTAAAATTCGTAAAGAATACGATAAAAAGTATTCAAAACTTGAAAATGTACTTAAAGCAGGTACAGGTAAAGATAACATTGATGATATAACTGATAATTTATCTGAATTTTATGAAAAAAATGGAGTTCATATACCAGAACCACCTCTATATTCTGATGAAGATATAGAAAATTTAGGAAATTTAGATGCAGAGTCTATTATTTCTGAGGGGTTTGATGAAGTTGTCAGTGAAGTTGATCGTTTATCTAAAATTGGTGCAAACAATATGACACCAAGAGAAAAAGCTATGTTTAAAAAACTAGCTACTTATAGACAGAATGAGGAAGTTAAACAAGAATTAATTAACAGAGGTATAAGTAAAGATACTTTAAATTCTAAAGCATATAAAGATTTCACAAGTATACTTAATCCTAATATGTCTGAATTAGAAAAATATGAAAAATTTAAACAATATCAACCAGATAAGGTTGAAGTTATAGGAAGCTTATCAAATAAAGCATCAAGTGATACAGGAGTAAAAGACTTCTATACACGTGATGAAGCATTGAAATTTACTAAAAAGGATTTTGATAAGAATCCTGCTTTATATAAAGCTGTAGAAAATTCAATGCTTAAATGGTAATTATTCCTATTAGAAAGGATAGTTATGGCAGTAACAAATTTTATCCAATCAATTTGGAGTAAAAAAATTCAAGATGATTTAGAAATAAAAACTAAATTAGTTCCAAACTGTTTAAGAAGTTACGAGGGAGATTGCAAATATGGAGCATCTGTTAAAATTTTGGGAGTTGGAGAACCAACAATAGCTAAATACGATTCTACTACTGATATTGATATAGAAGAAATGACTGACAAGGGACAATTATTATCAATAGATCAAGCTAATTATTTTGCGTTCTATGTTGATGATGTTAACCAAGCTCAGAGTGTACCAGGATTAAAGGAAGAATATCAAAAGAAAGCTGTTCATGGATTAGCAGTAGCAAGAGATTCTTATGTTGCTGAATTAATTTCAAAGGCAACTAATGTAACAGAAGTAGAAGAATTAACACAAGAAGCAGTTAAAAATGGTATTGATAAAGCTATAGTTTCGTTAAGAGAAAGAAATTTTGATGAAGATGGAGTTATAGAAATAGTACCAGCTGTTTATAATGTATTTAAAAACGAATTAATTACATTATCTACAGATAATCCTGATTATATTAAAAGAGGAATAGTAGGAGTATATGATGGATTCGAAGTAGTTATGTCAAACAATATGAAGAAAGATACTAATTTTTATTGTGATATTCGTGGTAGAAAAGCTATTGCATTTTGTGGACAAATTAATGAAGTTGAAGCTTTACGAGCAGAAAAGAGATTCAAAGATATTGTTCGAGGTTTAGATACATTTGGTGCAAAAGTAATAGATGAAGCTAGAATTCAAGTTATAAAATTCCCAGTAGCATAGATTAAATAGTTTTAAAGGTATTCAAAAGAATACCTTATTATCGAGTGAACTAGTGTGTAAGGAGGTGCAATTCCTCCTCTCTCGACCTAAAAAGGAGAATATTATGGAAAAATTTATAGAAAAACCAAATATAACATTATATCCTGGAATAACTGTGCATAAAGATACAACTTTAGAATATAATAATGAAAATGTAAATCAAAATTTGAAAGATTTAGTTTTTCATTCTGTTACTAGAATAAAGGGTGAAAATTATGAAAGTACATATGATACAACAATTAATTTAAAAGATGGTGATGTATTAATATATGAAGATGAGGGAAGAGGATATATAAAACCAGTAGCAGATTTTGTGAAAATAGAAAATGCTATTGAAGAGTTGGAATGTATAAAAGAATAGGAGGTATAGTATGACTTTAAAAGACATAAAGAAAAAAACTTTATCACTTATAGAAGAAATAGTAGATGATGCAGATGCTGAAAATTTAGAATCATTAACAAATGATCCTGATATAGAAGCTAAACTTAATTATGTAATTAATCAAATACAATTTGAATTAGCAAGGATAAAAAAATTACCAGAATATGTCGAAATAGAAGTAAAAGAAAACGATTTAATTAAATTTAAAGATATTCAAGAGAAAACAGGAAATGAAATATATCAATTAAATATAGTTCGTGGTGTAAATTATGATTATAAATCTGATGGAACTATAATAAAATGTTTAGATGATGGAATTTTAGAAATAGAATATTACAAATATCCTACAAGAATTGATAAAAATACAAAGGATGATTTTAAGTTTGAATTAAGTGATGATGTATTAGAAATAATACCTTATGGTGTAGCAGCAGATGTGTTAAAGAGTGATGTATCTAATGCTTATGGAAATGTATATGCCAATAGATATAATGAATTAAAGCAATTGTTAGATTATAGATATAATACAGGTTCTATTGAGTTTTGTGAAAATGATGATGGGAGTTGGATTTAATGAGTACAACGCAACCAAGTGGAATGTTAGTAAAAAGAAATTATTCCAATTATAGAGGAGTAGATTTTTCAAATAAAGAAGTAGCACTATATCGTAGTCCAGATGCTTTAAATATGTGGAAAGATTATAAAAATGATTTAGGAAAATGTATTGAAACAAGACCAGATATAGAATTAGCTTATGAATTTAGTGAATCTATATTTGGCATTTTTTTTTATAAGGTAAATAATAAACAATTAATAATAGTACATAGTGGTACTAAATTATACAAAATATATAACGATTCAAAAGAAGAATTATTTATAGGTATGAACCCAACTAAAAGTCAATCTTTTATATATAATAATCTTTTATATATAAAGGATGGTATAAATTATTTATGCTATGATGGTGTTGAAGTTAAAGATGTAGTTGGTTATATTCCAACAACTTCAATTGGTAGAACTCCAGGAGTGAATGGTGGAACTATTTATGAGGATGTTAATATGTTAACACCATACAGAAGAAATACATTTTGTGCCGATGGAGAAAATACAGTTTACTATTTAGATGCTGAAAATTTAGATGCAGAAGCACCAAAAGTTATAATAACAACAAATATTGAAGAAAAAGTTTTAATTCCAGATGAAGATTATTCTTATGATTTAACTAGAGGAACAATAACTTTTAATGAACCACCAGAAAAACCATATACGGATGGAAAAGATAATGTAATAATTTTATTTAAAAAAACAGTACCAGGATATGCTGATAGAATAAAACATTGTAAAATATTGGAAGTATTTGATAACAGAGTGTTTTTTAGTGGAAATGAAGATTATCCTAATACAATATGGCATAGTAGTTTAAATGATCCTACATATTGTAGTGACTTAGATTATTATAATGAGGGATTAGATGATGCACCAGTTAAGACAATGATAGCTGGTAATAATGCATTATGGGTAATTAAAGAACCATCACAATCAAATACAG
>CANQZY010000026.1 GCA_947628455.1 uncultured Methanobrevibacter sp. | reverse complement strand
ACATAAAGGTTCCTCAAGGGGGAAACATTTTTCACCTAAGACAATCTCATACTATACTACGAAAGAGCTACTTTTTTCTTGCAGGTTTTCCGCAAATTGGAACAGTCTTCCATTGATTTTTTATATCTCCATTAGAAACATTGCCTAATTTTTCAGGAGTGGAAAACGAAAAACCAACATTATTTGAAACAAGACCATATACCTCTTTATTTTCTCCACATAATAAACAATTACCCTCTCCTTTAATATTTTTAGATTTTTGCTTATAAAATTTTTCTTCAGATTTATCTTTTAAATTATTTATAAAATAATCATAATCTCCAATATACTTATCATCCTCATTTTCATTGGTTATTAATAAAGTTAATAAAGTATTTTTATTTTTAACATCATCTCCCGCTAACTCATCATAAGATTTCTTTAAATCTTGAAGAATTTGATCTTTATTATTAATTATGCAATCTTTAATTTTATTGTAAAATTTATCATCATCTTTATTTTTTTCAAACCATTTTAAAAATTTTATATTAAATGTTTTTTCAGGATCTATTATTAAACATGATGGGGTCATATCAGTGCCGCGTGATGATCCTTTTTTATAGAGATATTTTTTTACTTTTTTTAAATCAAAATCCTCAATTATTATCTTATTATAAGAATACTTTCCATTTTTTTCAATAATATTAACCAATAAAACTTTATTAATATTATTTTTAACATCTAATAAGCTATCTAATTCATTTAATTGTTCTTTTTCAAAATATAATTTTCCAACTTTATATATGTCATTTAACAAAGATATCATCTCCAATTACAATTTAAAAATCCAAATCCTAAACTATTTTTTTCACCTAACCCGCAATCAAATAGAAAATTATAAAATTTTTTATTTTTAATATTCTGGTTTATTTTTAAAAAATCCCATAAGGAACCGATAACGATGAATTTATTGTTATTTTTATCTAGTCTAATTGAAACTTCTTTTTTAAATTTGATGTTTTCAAAGATAGGATCATCAAAATAGTAATTTTCTTTATAAAATGCATTATATTTTTTTAAAGCATTATTCTTCATTCTATCAAAGAAGAATTTGAAATCTGGATTTTTATTAAAAGAGTAATATTTATTATCATGGTTCTTTTCAAATAATGCTATAGGTGTTGCTGTTTGAAAATTATCGCAATGTTTATTTTTCAAAATTTTAACTTTTAATAATTCCATTTTATATTTGTTTAAATAAAAGGCTGTCTTATTTTTTAAATTATTATATATTTCTTTAATAAAAGTTTTGTTGGGTGATGAAATTAAAAGTTTTTTGAGATTATTTCTTTTGAATTTGGATACGGGAAAAATATTAGAAAAGTTAAAGAATTTGAATCCTTTTTGCTTATGTAAACAAGAAAATAATTCAGTATTTTCTATTAAGGAGTATATGAATCCTTGAATAGAGTATTTATCGATATTTTCATATTCTGCTTCATCAAATGGTTCAAATGTGATCATTAATCTCATTTTTTTTTACTCATTAAATGTTTTTATATGAAAAATTATCTTTTTATTTTATTAAGAATAAAATGATATTGTTAATTTATACATCCTCCGTCGACATGTAATATTTCTCCAGTGATATAGTGGGCTTGATCGCTTGCTAAAAAGAGAAATGCTTTTGCAACAAATGATGGTTCGCCTATTTCTTTCATTGGTATTTGGGAGATGATATTATCGATCATATTTTTGGGAAGAGATTCGACCATGTCTGTATCGGTTACTCCAGGAGCGACAGCATTAACACGGATATGGTGTGGGCCTAATTCTCTTGAAAGTGAAATGGTTAATCCATTGACAGCGAATTTTGATGTTGGATATCCTACACCTGATGGTTGGCCGTTTTTAGTGACCATAGAGCTTGTATTTAATATTACTCCTCCATTATTATTTTTCATGTGTGGAAGAACTGCTTTGATTGTTCTAAACATTGCTGTTAAGTTGATGTTGATTATTTTTTCAAAATCTTCTACAGAGTATTTATCTATAGGTGTTGATGAAGTTATTCCGGCATTGTTAATAAGTATGTCGATTTTGCCATGTTTTTTATTTATGTTATCTATGGTTTTTTTTATATCTTCAAAATTGCTTAAATTTGGATGATATCCTTCAACAGGAAAGTTAGGGTTTTCTTTTTTCAATTCTTGTAATGCATTATCTACTGTTTCTTTTTTTGAACCGAAAAGGATTACTGTTGCGTTATTTTGAAGGAATAATTTTGCTGTTTCAAAACCTATTCCTCGGGTTCCTCCGGTTATTATAGCTACTTTATCTTTTAACATTTTTTAAATCTCCTATACATTATTTATAGTGCTTACATATTATTTAGGTTTTTTCTTTTTGTTTGTTTTTTATAAACTAATTTTATAAAAAAAGGAATGTTTAAAAATTATTTTTTATGTTTTATATTTTTCCCTAATTTAATATTTTTATTTGATTTTTTGTGTATTGAATAGTGGATTTTTAAGATATATTTTTTTTATTCTATTTTTGTTTTTCCAGATAAGATATTTTGATAGTCTTTGTAATTTTCTTTTAAGAGTTGTGGTATGTTTAATTTGTAAGGGCATTTTTTTATACATTCTAGGCATTCTATACAGTCATTTATTTTATTCATTTTTTCTTGAGTTTCTTTGGTTAAACAAGGTTCGGTGGGGAATCGTCTAATCCAAAGAGACATTCTTGCGCAGGTGCTTATTTCTATATTTGCAATACATGGGTTGCAATAACCACAACCTCTGCAGAAGTCGCCTTGTAATTCTTTTTTATCTTTTTCTATTTCTAATATTAGTTTATTATCTAATTGGATGTTTGATTTTTGGCAGTTTAAAAATTCATCTAATTCTGATTGTTTTTGAATTCCCCATATTGGTAGAACATTATCAAATTTCTGCATAAAAGCATAACTTGATTTGGCGTTTTGTATTAAGCCGCCTGCCATGGCTTTCATTGCTATAAATCCTATATCTTTAATCTTACATTTTTTCACAATTTCTAATTCTTTATCACTTGTTAAATATGAAAAGGGAAATTGTAATGTTTCATAAAGATTACTTTCGATAACTTCATTAGCTATGGTATATTGATGTGTGGAAATACCAATATGTTTTATTAACCCTTGTTTTTTCGCTTCAAGCATTGCCTCATAAAGACCTGTTCCATCTCCTAATTTGGGGCAAAAAGGAGGATTATGGAATTGATAGATATCTATATAATCTGTTTGAAGATATTTAAGTGAAGTTTCTATATCATTCCAAAATCCTTCAACATTCTGGCTGAAAGTTTTAGATGCAATATAAATATTTTCACGTACATCATTTAAGGCTAAACCTATTTTTTCTTCACTGTCGGTATATACTCTTGCAGTATCATAAAAATTTATGCCGTTTTCGTATGCATTTTGAAGTATTTTAATGGAATCTTCGATGTTTCTACGTTGAATTGGAAGAGCGCCAAAACCATTTTTGTTTACTGTTAGATTAGTTTTACCAAGTCTCATATATTTATCTCCAAGTTCATCATTTATATTATTTATAGTAATTTTTAGTTTATATATACAATCAATAAGAGAGAGGATTGATTTAATTAATATTTATTTTTTTTCTTTTTTTAACTTCGTTAATTATATAATTTATATACTCTTATATTTTTTATAAAAAAGAAAAATTATTATATCTCTTTAGGCTACACATTATATTATATAAAATATTATTTTTTAGAGGGGTATTTTCACTATGTTTTATAGCACAATTATGAAAATTGATTCTATTGATAGATTAAGAGATATTAGGGATGCATTGCTTGTTGAACAAGGTATTAATCCTACTCGTCAAGGTGAACAAGCAATTAAAGTTGTTGTGGATAGAATTGATGAAATTGAATCCACATTAGATAAATCCGCAAGAAAATATTAAAAATTGAAAATGTATTATAAAAAAAATGTTAAAAAATATACCGCATAGACGAAGATTATTAAGAAAAAATTTTCGCCTACCACATCAAAGAAATAGATATCTAAATAAAAAAATAGTGATTAAAAAATCTAATAAACCATATATTATAGCTAAAAAGAATAATAATGATGATGATTCTTTATTTAAACCTAAAAAGAAATATAATGCTAACAGTTATAAAATGGCTTATAGATATAGATATTATAAAATAATTGAAGAAAACACTGATGATGAATTAAATTAAATTCACATTTTTTTTTTATTTTGTAAATTTTAGAATTTTTTTACTATCTAGAATTACTTTTTCTTCTGGAATATTTACAATTAATCCTTTAAATCCTGGATCATTAGCTGCAAGTTGTATGAATAAACTCATTTTTGCTGTATATAATTTATATTCTTGATCTTGTTGATCTAATTTTAGATATTTAAATCCTTTTTTATAATATTCTTCGTTTGTAAAAACTGCAATTTTGAAATTTTTATTATCTCCAAATGCCGCGAAATTTATATCATTTTTTCCAGAAGAATATGTAGGGCAAAATAGAGTAATATTTTCAAATTCATTTTTATTGATTTCTGTTATAGTAATACACTCTCCAAGAAATATTTTTTTTTAAATTGATTGTTTAAGTTTTTTATATTATAAATGTTTTATTATTAAAGAGGGTTATTTTTTTATTTTAAGACTTTCAATGTCAAAAGAGAAGTTTTGATTGTGTGGATTTATGATTATTCCTTGAAAATTTTCATCTTTTTTGGAAATTTCAACAATATCTAAAGGAGAAATTACTTTTAATGTTAGAGAATCTAAAAATAGCTTTGAAATTTTTTTAAACCCTAATTTAAATTCATTGATGTCTGTAAATACGGGAATGAAATATTTTTTGGATTTTTCTGTGATATTAAATTTTATTATTTGTGATTTTTCATCGATTATTGTGAAGTAGATTTCCTCTTGATATGTTTTTTTAATATTTTCTTTAAGTGATTTGAGTTTAAAGCTGGATTCGTTTTTTATTTTATTGTTAATGTCTATATAAATATTAATGAGTTCTTTGAGTTGGCTTTTAGATGATCTGGTTCCATCTTTTTTATATTTTTCGTAATCTTTTTTTTTCATTTTTACTACAGGAGATGTTTTATTTATAATTAGATTCTATAGCTTTAATCATATTGTATAAAATTTCGTTTACAGGAACTTTAATATTATATTTATTAGCTAAATCAACAACTTTGCCGTTTAAGCTATCGATTTCTGTTTTGTTTTTCTTTTGGATATCTTGATAGGTGGAAGAGTAATGATCATAAGTATCGGGGACTAATTTTGAATAAAAGATGTTTTTATATTCTTCTTTATTCTTCCAGTTTGTATGGTATGGTGAAGCATGGATAACGTTGAATATTTCGTTTATTATTTTATTCATGATGTTTATTGTATATTGATTTTCGGTTAATTTACCATAATTGACGCTTAAAATAGCGCCAAGAGGATTTAAAGCGCAATTATATAACATTTTGTCCCATAGATAACTGGATAAATTATCAGTAATTTCGCATTGAATATCTGATTTGGTGATAGCTTCAGATATAGGAGCTAAACAACTGCAATCTTGGTTTTGAAGAGATCCTAAAACAATGGGTTCAGTATAAACTGTGATTTCACTTATATTTCTTTCAGGTCGAGAAAATCCTGTAATTACACGAGCGCAAAAAACTTGTGATTTATTAAAAAATCTTAAATATGGTTCATCATTTCCAAATCCATTTTGGAAAATTATTATTTTAAAATCATCTTTTAAAATGTTTCTATATTTATTTAATCTTTTGCTTATATCGTCGTTAGCTATTGTTTTAGAACATATGAAAACATAATCAAATTTAGAATTATCTATATCTTTATAATTTGTGTATACTTCAAACTCAGATGGTTTGAATGATAAATGGTTAAATAATCCTATTCTTTTTATTCCGTTTTCTTTTAATGCTTCTGCTGTTTTTGATGATGCATAAAAACTTACTTTTGCATTTTGACTGATCATTGAAGATCCCAATCCCAGTCCAACTGCACCTGATCCGTCTATTAAAATATTCATAATATATATTATATATGGGGTGTTAATTCTATATAAAATATATTATATTAAAAATAAATTGGAAAATATGATAAATTTTTATATTTCACAAAAATATTTATAAATATTTAAATATTTAATATTATAACTAAAAAAAGATTATAAAAAGAGTTTTTTTTTCTTGTGATTAAATTTAAACGAGAGATTATTAATTATGGAATTAAAAAAAATTGAAAATAATAACTTAAAAAATAATATTCAAAAACTAAAATTTAAATCTAATGAGCAAATACTAGATAATATTTTTTATGAGCTTAAAAATTCAATTTTTATTGTTCCTAAAAATAAAGAAAATTATCTAACATTACAATATGGTAACTCAAATATGGATTATGTAATTCCGTTATTTACAGATTATAATGAAATTCCAAAAAATGATAATAATAAATATGGATATGAAATCGTGTCTATAGATTATTTTATTGAAATAGCTCAATTAGATGTATTTTTTAATGGAATATTAATAAATCCTTATACACAAAAGTATCATATTTCAAATGAATTGTTAAAAATACTTAATGAAAATCAATTCAGCTACAGTCTAGAACAGTTAAAACAAATATCACAAAATACAGATAATTTAGAATTAATAGAGGTTATAAAAAAACAAGAAAACAAACAACAAAAAGAAATACCTTTAGATATTGTAAATGCACTTTCTAATTCTATTTTATTTTCATTAGTTACCAGTGAAATAACACTAGATGATCATTTAGAAAATGGCGCAACAGATATAACATATCATCCTGAACATCAAAAGGACCTGTCGCTACTTATAACAAATACAGATATTGGTGACTGTCTTATATTACTAACTGATAAAAACCAAATACATACTCTTAAAACAGAATTAAACAGCAGTGACCCTCAAAAATATATTTACTCAAAAATAGCTAATATCTCACAATTATGCATAGAAATTCTAAATAATAACCTTGATGGAATCATAATAAATCCCCATACTAATTCATATATACTATCTAAAGAAGCTGTAAATAATAGTTATAACTCCATAAAACAATTATCACAAGATCCTACACTTATAAAAAGTAATAGTTGTATTTTTGATATAAAATAATAAATTAAATCCTAAAAAAGAAACAAAAAAGAAGAGGGAAAAAAAAATAATTATAAATTATTAATCCTCTTAATCATTTTTCTTTATTATCTAAAAAATTTTTTTTAATCTCTTTAACAATAAAATTAAATTTCATACTAATTTCTGAATCTGCATTTAACTCTACAACAGATTTACCAATATTAGCAGAATCAGAAACTTTAGGTGTTAATGGAATATCACCTAAAAATACAATTCCCATCTCTTCTGCAAATTCTCTACCCTGATTTTCACCAAACATTTTAACTGCTTCACCACAATGAGGACAACTATAATATGCCATATTCTCAACCAAACCAATATTTTTAATATTAAGCATTTCCACCATACCCACACATTTCAAAACATCATCTTGAGACACAGCATTCGGAGTGGAAACCATAACAACAGCATTAATATCAGGAATAGTTTGAAGCACAGTCAATGGTTCATCACCTGTTCCTGGAGGATTATCAATAATAAGAACATCCAAATCACCCCAATCCACATCAGCTATTAACTGTTTAATAGTACCTGTTTTTTGAGGACCCCTCCAAATAATAGGAGTATTCTTACTTTCCAATAAAAAAGCCATAGACATAACTTCAATACCAGAATCAGAAACTACCGGAACCATAAGATTTTCATCATTAATACCCACATCATTCTTTTCAATACCCAACATTATCGGAATATTCGGACCATGAATATCAGCATCCAGAATACCTGTACGATAACCTTCATTTTGAAAAGCCTCAGCAATATTAGCTGCAACAGTAGATTTTCCCACACCACCTTTACCACTCATAACAGCTATTTTATATTTAATCTTACCCAAATTTTTAGAAATCTTAAGTTCTTGTTCAATCATTTGCTTTTGTTGTTCAGGAGTCATTTGACCCCCATGATCATGTGCCATTTTAAATTTCCTCCACACCACAAATATTCATAATATACAAAATAATAGCAATTTAAACTATTTAAAACTTTTTAAATAAAAATTATTTCATAACACTATTTACATACTTAAATAACTCATAAAAAAAATATTATTATTAAAAAATTAATTAATTAAAAATTTATCTAAAAAAAAGAAAATAAATCATCAAAAATAATATAATAATAAAATTTACATATATTTTATTTAATGAATATAAAACTCAATTATAAAAGAGAAATAAATATTATACTAATTATTTTAGTAGTTATAGATACTGTATTTCTATTTATTTCATCATTTACAAATTTATCAAATAATTTAATGATCCATATATATTATTTTGATCTATTTGTATGTATTCTTTTATGGATTGAATTTATCTATAATCTATATCATTCTAACAATAAAAAAGAATATCTTAAAAAGAATTGGTATTATATAATAGCTATGATTCCACTAGATTTCTTCTTTATACGTGCTTTTAGATTTGCGGGAATAATAAGATTATTCAAATTAACACGAACACTGCTATTATTTAATAAAAGTAGAAAAGATTATAAAAAATTCACTGAAGTTTATTTAGATAAATTAATAATAGCTATGTTAATATTTATTATAATATCTACAGTAGCGTTATTTATTATTGAACCTAGCTTTGATTCTTTATTTAATACATTTTGGTATGTTATTGTTACATTAACTAGTGTGGGATACGGTGATACTGTTCCCGAAACATCACATGGTAAAATATTAGCTATTATAATTATTTTTGTGGGTATTATATTTTTTTCTGTTTTTACTGCTGCTATTGCTTCTATTTATATTAAAAAGATTAATGAAACTAATGAAATGAATTATGGTAAACGTTTAAATAATCTTAAATCTCAAATTAATGATCTTATTGTTCAGTTAGAATTAATGGAAGAATATTTTCAAATTGAAACATCTAATGAATTAGATAGAATTAATGAAAAAATTGATAATATTAATGATTCTATTGAGGAGATTTCTAAAAAGTTAGATGAAAAATAAAACGTATTTTATATT
Source organism: uncultured Methanobrevibacter sp. (assembly GCA_947628455.1). Classification (GTDB taxonomy): domain Archaea; phylum Methanobacteriota; class Methanobacteria; order Methanobacteriales; family Methanobacteriaceae; genus Methanocatella. The sequence goes on along the minus strand of CANQZY010000026.1, from coordinate 3,912 downwards.
TTGTTTATTATTTTAAATTATTTTTTTTTAAATTTATTTAATAAAAAGAGAAATTATTTTATGTGAAGTTTGGATTAACTTGAATCTACTTCACATAAAACATGAATATTTCTATTTCCTGTGTTTAGATATTTACTTATATCTTCTTCAAAATCACCAATGTGGACTAAGGAGTTTGGACTTATATTTGCATCATCGAATGTTATTGCAAATGAATTCCATTTTTTAAAGAAGTAAAGTTTATTTTTTACTGCTTTGGTTGTTAGTTGGCAACCATCGTCATTTAATTCCTCTGGAAGTTTAGTGAAATATTCATGTTGTTTATAGCTTCTATAATTTGCTTCAAATGGGCATAATGCTGCTAGTTGTTTAACTAATTGATTATTAATCATATCGGCTATATACTCTGTATCGTTAATTGTTAATTTAAATTTCATATATCTCATCTCCCAATGTTATTACCAAAACATTGTTATCTATTATTATGTACAATGTTATTAATAAATGTTATGATTCTATTTTTTTATTCAAAAATACAATGAATTTTAATATATTGTACATAAAAAATTAGATATTAATGAATATTTATCAATATTACATAAGAATAAATGATTTATTATTTTAAAAATAATAAAATAGATATATATAACAAAGTTATAATATAAATGTCAACCAAATCAAATAAAAAAATAAAAACAATAATACAAAAATAAAAATAAAATAAAAATAATTCATAAAAAAAATAAAAAAATTAAACTAAATCAAATTCAATAGAAACAATCTCTTCCTGACTACTTAAAAACTTACTAACATCACTATCAAATTTACCAAGATAAATAACTTCATAAGGATCAATAACTACATTTTCAAAAAATATTGTAATTGCATTTTCACCACTATAAAAAACAATCTCATTTTCTAACGCTTCCATAGTCAATTTTGATCCAGTAACATCAATTAAATCATCTAATCGTGAAAAATATTCATGACCTTTATATCTTTTAAAACCACACTTAAAAGGACATAAACGAACTATCTGTTCAACCACATAATTATCTTCCATCGTAGCAGTAAATTTTTCCCCATTAATAACAATATTAACCTTCATATAAAATCACACTTCTATAAAAAAAAATAATCAATAAATTTAATCCCTCTATAAAATACCAAAATTTAAAATTAATAATTTTCATCATGAAATAAATCAACAATATCTTCCATATAACCAGGAATATCTAAATGTTGAGGACATTTTTCAACACAATCACCACATGCATCACAATCAGAAGCTTCAGCTGTTTTCATAGCATAAGTTCTATAATAAAGTTGCTGTGTAGAAAATTGATTTGAAGGAAGTCTTTTCTCAAGATTATACAATTCAAAAAATTTTGAAATAGGAATACCATTTGGACATTCTTCAATACAATAATTACACTGAGTACATGGAATAGCTAATGAATCTTTAATTATTTCTCCAACTTTAAATAATGTTTTTTTTTCTTCATCAGTTATTTGTTTAAAATTTTTCATTGATTGAATATTCTCTTGAATCTGTTTTAAATTACTTGCACCACTCAAAACTACTTTAACACCATCTAAACTAGCTGCAAACTTAAATCCCCAACCTGGAATCGATATATTCGGATCTTGATTTTTAAGAAGCTTTTCTGCTTTTTTTGGAATATCGATTAAATTACCTCCTTTTAATGGTTCCATTACAATAATATCTTTATCATATTTTCTAGCTAATTCATAACATTTTTTAGATTGGACTGAGTCATTTTCCCAATCAAGATAATTAATTTGAAGCAATATAACTTCAATATCAGGCATTTCTTTTAGTACTTCTTCTAATATCTCAGCATTATCATGAAGGGATATTCCAATATGTTTAACTTTTCCTTCATCTTTAAGTTTTTTTATAAATTCATATGCATCAAACTTTCTTAAAGCATCCAAAGTCCATGTACTTACATTGTGAAGTAAATAATAATCAAAATAATCAACACCACAACGATCTAATTGTTCATTAAATATTCTTTCCATATCCTCTTTTTTATCTAAAACAAATGAAGGAAGTTTATTCATTAAAATAAAACTTTCACGAGGATATTTTTTAACAAGACATTCTTTTAATGTAGTTTCACTAACACCATTATGATAAGGATATGCAGTATCAAAAAAATTATAACCTGCATCCATATAACTATCAATCATTTTTTGAGTTTCACCAATATCAACAGAACAAAAATCATCTTCATCATTTAAAGGTAATCTCATAGCTCCAAATCCATACTGTATCATAAAGAAATATTTAATCAAAATATATATTATAATTTAGTATAACAATAGTTAAAAAAAAACTATAATATAAATATTTTTAAAATCTCATAATAAAAATTTCAAAAAAAATCTCTTACAAAAATATAAATCAATTTCAAATAACATAGAAAAGCGTTTTAAAATTAAAAAAAATATAAAAAATTAATATTTTAAAAAAAAAATTATAAATAAGGAATATAACTAAAATTAATATTAAATAATAAAATTAGTTATATTTTAATAATCAACTACTATGGAGATATAAAATCATGATCAGTGTAAATTTAGAAGCAAAAAAAACTGTCAACAAAATGATAGAGAAAAAAGATGATCTAAAAATAGCTGTAAAAGAATTATCAAACGGATCTACTGTTATTGATTGTGGTGTAAATGTCGAAGGAAGTTTCAAAGCAGGAGAATTATATACTAAAATATGTCTCGGTGGATTAGCAGATGTTGGAATTTCAATACCTGGAGATCTATCCGAATCATTTGCCTTACCATCAGTTAAAATTAAAACAGACTTCCCTGCTATATCTACTTTAGGCTCACAAAAAGCAGGTTGGTCTGTCTCTGTTGGTGACTTTTTTGCACTTGGTTCTGGACCTGCAAGAGCAATAGCTAAAAAACCTGCAGAAACATACGAAAAAATAGATTATGTAGATAGCGAATCTGATGTAGCTATTTTAACATTAGAAGCTGATGTTTTACCTAATGAAGATGTTGCAGAATCAATAGCAAACGATTGTAATGTAGAAACTGAAAATGTATTTTTACTTGCAGCACCCACATCTTCTTTAGTAGGATCAATTCAAATTTCTGGAAGAGTGGTAGAAAATGGAACATATAAAATGATGGAAGCCCTTAATTTTGATGTAAATAAAGTAAAACATGCAGCGGGAATTGCACCAATTGCACCAATAGATCCTGATGGATTAAAAGCAATGGGAAAAACCAATGATGCAGTATTATTTGGTGGAAGAACATATTATTATATTGAATCTGCCGAAGAAGACAATCTGGATATTATTGCTAAACAATTACCATCTTCAGCTTCTGATGGTTATGGAAAACCTTTCTTTGATGTGTTTAAAGAAGCTGATTTTGATTTCTATAAAATTGATAAAGGAATGTTTGCACCAGCTGAAGTTGTTATTAATGATATTACAACAGGTAAAGTATATAGAGAAGGATATGTAAACGTAGAATTACTTAAAAAATCTTTTGGTGTTTAATTAAAGTCACAAATAAATACTTGTGACTCTTTTTTTTATATAAACAATAATTAAATTAGTAAATTATTCTAAAAAAAAAGATAAATAGATCATTGAAAAAAATTTTTATTTACATTATTCTCTTACTCAAAAAAGATACCCTTTGACAATAATACTTTTTTTTAACTTTTAATCCCATATATACTAAAATTTTTTTTTTATTAGACAATTTATTAAAATATTTGATAATATTTTATAAATTTTTTAAAATAAGTAGGAAAATATTTAAATTTTCACTGAGTTGTAGGTATATCCATCATCATACAAAGCCATTGTTTTGGTAATAGATATATGCTTTCTTAAAAAGTAGGAGATG
>CANQZY010000025.1 GCA_947628455.1 uncultured Methanobrevibacter sp. | reverse complement strand
AATAAATCCAACCATTCATTTGCATATTCTTCACTAACACAATCCTCTGCCATAGAGATTAATACTTCTTGAACCTTATTAAGCGATACATCTGCTTTGGACAATGCATTTATCATTTCAATATTATCAGGTTCTTTTTTATAAAAATTAATAGAAGATCTTATTAATGCTAATTCTGAATTTAATCCTTCAGGAATTTCAAATCCTTTTTTTTTTAAATCTGTAAGTAATTTAACTAGTACCAACCAATTTTGCTCAGAAGGCAGACTCATAAATGTCCACCTATAATTTTTAAAGTAGTATGATTAATTTTCGCATCAGCATCTTTTAGTTCTTTTTGAATTTCAGAAATATCATTATATGCATCTAAAAAAAGCACATGATAGCTATCTGTTCCTGTAATTTTTAAAATAGCTAATTCATCATCATCTTTAAGTTCTCTTTTATCTATAGTAGCTTTAAATTGTACATAAGGATTGTAATTTTCTGGTAAATCACCATATTTAAATATCCCTTCTAAAGTTGCGACAAACATTATTTTATCACCTTTTATTAATAAATTTTTTTTATGATATTTATTAAATTATCTATTAGAATAAAATAATATATAAAGATTAATTACAAAATGTTCGTGAAAATATAAAACAATAAAATTAAATATAAAAAAAAAGGATTGTAAAGAAAAAAAAGATCTTTACATTTTTTTTATTCAGTAGCTAGTTTATCATATTCTGCTAAAGCTTTAGCAAGAGCTGGAGATGCATCAATTAAATGATTATTCATAGTTAATTCATCTTCACTTAATCCCATAGCAACACCGTATAATTGAGCTAAATGGAATACAGGAATATGGAAATCAGTTCCATATTTTTTATTAACTTCATCTTGACCTACATCAAATTGTAAGTGGCAAAATGGACAAACATTCACAATAGCATCCACACCTGCAGCTTGCATGTTTTCTAATTTTTCTTTAGTAAAACTTAAAGTTACATCAATATCTCTGGATCTTAATCCTCCACCTGCACCACAGCACATCATTTTATCTTTATAAGGAACAGATTTAGCTCCAGTAATTTCAATAAGTTCATCTAAAATAGTTGGATCTTCTGCAGAACTTTCAATGCCAACTTCTTTAGTTGGTTTTAAGAAATGACAACCATAATGAGCTGCAACATTTAAATTTACAGGTTTTTCAACAATACTAGCTAATTTTTCATATCCTACATCATCTCTTAAAATTTGAGCAAAGTGTTTCACGTCAATGGTTCCTTTAAATTCTCTGCCAACTTCAGATAACACTTCATTAATTTCTTCTTTTTTCTCAGGATTATCTTTTAACATGTTGTTAGCTTCAAGTAAAGAACCGAAACATCCATTACATTCAGTCATGAGATCTAAACCCATATCTTCTGCAATGGTAAGATTACGAGCTGCAATAGAAGCCCATGTCTTTTCATCAAAAGAACCGAATACACCTGGAGCAGGACAACAAGATGCACCCTCCATATCTTTTAATTTAATATCTAATGCGTCAAATAATATTCTGGTTGCTTTTTCAACACCAGGATATCTGTTATTCATAATACAACCTAAGAAATATGCTATTTCCATATTAATATCTCCCCTAATACTTATAAATTTATTCTGGTTTTAATTCACCAGTTTCTTCATCATATCCTATTAATTCATCAAATCCAGTAGCTTTACAAATTGTTTGAACTTCTTTTAAAGCTTCTGGGAACATGTGAGTAGTAGGTGGTAATTCACTAAGACCCACTCTAGCTCTTAATTCTTTAGTTACAGGGTTAATTGGCACACCATGACCTGTATTAATTACAAATAATCCTGTCATTCTATGTGGTTTTGCCATATATCCAGCATGTGCAGCGATATTTCTTGCTTTTTTAACAATATCTACAATAACAACACTTCTAGGACATCTTTCTTGACAAGTATAACAGGTAGTGCACATCCATAAAGCATCATCAGAAATTACTTCATCTTTTAAACCAAGTAAACATTTTCTGACAAGTTGTCTTACTTTATAAGGAGTTCTTCTTCCTGAAGGACAAGATCCACTGCAGGTACCACATTGGAAACAATGTTGTACAGATTCAATTCCAGCATCGATAAAAGCGGCTGTAAAATCTTTATCGAGACTGTCCATGTTAAGTAATTCTTTATCTGTTAATAAAGTCATATTATCTCTCTTTTTTGTATTTAAGTAATATTTTCATCAATTTTTTTTTAGTTAAGGATAATTTATTTTTAAAGTATTATTTTCTAATTATTTTTTTTCCCTACAATAAAATAAAAATGGGATAAAAAACAATATATAATCTAAAATTGATATGAAAATTACACTTTGGATAATCTCAAAATCCTTAATTATAAATTTATTTAAATATGATATATAAAGATTACTAAAAATTTCATTATTGTCACCTAAAAGGTGACACTTAATATAAAATTATTTAAAAAAAGAATAAAAAGAGGAATACAACTTGAAAAATAAATTTGAAATCAAATCTCATGACGGACTTGGAAGATTAGGAAAATTAAACAAAACCCTCACTCCCAAAATTTTCACCCAAGATGAAATAAAAATAGCTCCCAACGAAGGATCTTCATATAACACACCACTAGAAATAGCACAATGGAATGTTAAACAAACACTAAAAAACGCAGAAAAATACAAAGACAAATACGACATAGGTGTAATTCAAGGATCCAAATATACAGACTTAAGATTAAAATGTCTAAAAAAATTAGAAAAAATAGGCTACAATGGATTTTTAATAGCTAATGGCGATGAATTACTCTTACACCCCAAAGACCTAGTAAACTTAATTATTAAATTAAAAAAAGAAATAAAACCCACTAATTATCTAATTTTCTCATTCGCCGAACCATCATTTATGCCTCTTTTAACTTATATGGGTATTGATGGATTTTTATCAGACTCAGCAACATACTACAGCTACATAAATGGACTAATGACCCCAACTAAAACTTATAACCTAAATATGTACCCCATCTACGAAAACTTAAATCAAAAAGAACTAGAAAACTATAATTTAAAAACACTCCAATTTGTAATAAAAGAAATACAAACTCATATAAAAAATAAAACATTAAGAAATCTTGTTGAAGAAAGATCACTATCTTGCCCACAAAATATTTCTTCTCTTAAAATCTTAGATAAAAATCACATTAATTTTATTCTTGAAAATTCACCACTATACTAAAAAAAAAAGAAATAGAAAAACCAAAAAAAAATAGGGAAAAAAAAATTTTTTTTTATAATTTATTCATAATAATCTGGTTTTCTTTGATAATAAGCCCTTGGGTGAGCACATACTGGACATTTCTCAGGAGCTTCAAGACCCACTTGTATATAACCACAGTTAGAACATTCCCATATAATTTCTTCATCTTTTTTAAATATCCTATCATTTTCAACATTTTTAATGAGAACATCAAACCTATCATGATGAGCTTGTTCAATTTTACCTACTTTTCTAAATAATTCTGCTAAATCTTTAAATCCTTCTTTTTCTGCAGTATCTGCAAATCCCGGATACATATCTTTACATTCATAAAGTTCTTCATCATTAGCATCATTAAGATTATCTAAAGTATGTGGAAGATCATCATTATGTAAAACTTTCATCCATATTTCAGCATGTTCTTGTTCATTATGAGCAGTAGTTTCAAGAATATTTTGAATCTCTACAAATCCATCATCTTTAGCCCTATCTGCAAAAATATTATATTTAGCAATAGCTTTTGATTCAGCTAAAAAAGCTTTTTTAAGATTTTCATATGTTTGAGTTCCTTCAATTTTACTTAAATCTTCATTAGGTAAAACTTTATGTACCATACTTTTCATCTCCTCATTTTGTTATTATGAAAATAGTACTATATCCTATATAAAGATTTTCATTTTATAATTAAAAAAAAATATATTATAAAAATATTTCTTTTATAATATTTTAAAAGATTCAATAAGACTTATATAAGAATCTATTATCTCTTTTTGAGGATTTACTGTTCTTAACTCAAAAATATAAATATTATTATCTATTATAAACACATATGTATAAATTTCAAAAATAATATCAGGAGTATTCATCTCTGCGATCAATTTAATAGCATCTTTACCCGCTACTGATACAAAATCAGATTCAAAAATAACCCCACCATCATCAGTTATTATATCTTCCATTTTAACTTTAAAATCCTCTAAATTTACCTGTGTCGGAAACATCACTACATTCAAAATATTCTCTTCACCTTTAGTTATCGTAGCCACACAATCAGGATTATTTGCAGTATTGGGTTGTTCTTTTTCCCAAGTTAAAGGATATTTAAAAGTAATTTTATTATTTTTAAAAGTCTTCATTTCCAATTTCAAAACCTCCGCCCATTTTTTTTTATTTTATTATTTTTTTTTCCTTTTAACATCAATAGTGTTTATATCCTCTTTTTCTAGTGTATCAATATATTTAGAAAACGGTTCAGGTAATTTTGGCATTACTTCCTTTAAAATCTCAGAAGCATCTAACTCAAGTGATTGACCATCAAATAAATGTTCAGGATCTATATCAAATTCAAAAGGTTTCAACAAATCATCTGTAGGAACTTTTAAATTAATTTTATTCTTATTTAAAAGCATTTTAATAGTGCTTGTGTTCTTTATCTCCTCATTAATAGAATCCACTGTACTGTCAATATCATAAGCTATAGCTTTATTTTTTTCATTAATCTCAGACTTGGATTGAGCAATAGATTTTTCTAATCCCTCAACTAACTTTTTATTCCTACTATCAATATTATTACGAGCTTCATCAATTACCGTATTAATAGCTTTTAAAATAGATTTATTTAATTCCACATTATACGTTAAAATCATCTTATTTTTATAATCTAATTCCTTAAAAATAGCCGCTCTTTCTTCTTCTACTTTACTAAGTTTTTTATTCAAATCTAAAACATCATTCTGCGATTTTATTAATTTATCTTTATCATCCAATTTATTTTCCATATCAGAAACATTATCAAAAAAAGAATTTTTCAAACTAGATAATTGTTCTTCTAATTTTAAAATTTCCTCATCTTTTTGCTTAATTATATTAGAATCAGAACTTTCATCTAATTTCACATAATCATCATATGATAAAACAACCACCAAATCATTATCGTCAAATGGATCATCTTCTTTCAAGCAAACCTGTTTTTGTTTTAACTCTTTTTCAACAATATTACCTTCTTCATCTTTAGTGGAATATTTTTTAGTACAAACTCTAACAGTTCTTAAATCATCTTGCTCCATTTAAACACCAAAACAATAAAATAATATAATAACTTATAATCCAACTTTTACACATATTATATTTTCAAATTAATATAAGATAAATATTTTTCTTAAAATCACCATATATAAAAAAAAATAATTATATAATAATTTTTTTTTTACTCCTAATCCATTATAATTTAAAACCGATTTAAAAAAAAACAACAAATACACATACAATATTTTACTCTTTATTTAATAAAAAATATTTTCTATTTTATCTTTTCTAAAAAAAATCAGCCCTTTATAGATTGTATAAGCATAAAAAGAAAAATTTATCCACATATAAAAAAAGAACCACCTTCCCCTTTTTTGTGCGCTATTTAATTATATAAATTAATTTTTAATAATCTCCAAAATCAATATTTTGAAAAGTATGAGATTTTCTTTTTTCTTGTGGAGGTAAAGTCATATAATCACCAAATTGTAATGTTAAAATTTTATCAGCCTCTGATGGAATATTAACTTTAAAATTTTCAAATGGAACTTTTTTAGATTTTTCAAAATATTTTCTTTTAAACACCAATTGTCCTTTAGATACTAAATTACTAATATAATCTGATTTGATATTTTCATATTTTCTAAAAGTTTTTTGAGCTTTTTTTTGAAAATATTTTGGAGTTAAATTTAATAAATTTAAAACTTTATGTAAACTATTAGATATTAATCTAATATGAAAAGGATAATTTTTATCTAATGTAATAGCAGATATTGTCAGTAATTTATCTAAAATAAAACAATACTTTCTATAAAAAAATTGTTTAATTTTATTTTCAGGAATATTATCTAAGATAAATATATCTAAATGAAATCCTAAATTAAAACTAACCTGATCACTCCATATCTCTTCTAATTTTGTATTTTTAAGAGAAAATCTTCCAAATAAGAAAAAATAATCATCAAAATAACGAGGATCTAATATATAATATTTATCACTATACTTTCCACTTTCCATTATCTTTAAAAGTTTTTCATAATCTTTCCTATACATTACAACATCTAAATCATCATCCCACGGAATAAAACCTTTATGACGAACAGCCCCAATAAGCGAACCACAAATAAGAAAATAATCTAAATTATTTTCATCACAAATCGAAGCAAAATCTTTTAAAATCATCAATTCAACTTGCTTAATATGTTCTAAAACAAATTCATCATATTCCTCACTCATTATAATTTTCCTCAATTCAATATAATTTTAATCCTAAAAAAAAAATATTTAATTAATAATTAATCCATTCCTCATTAGTATAATAAATCCCACTATAAACCTTCACATTTAATAGATTATTCTAAAATTTCTTTTAAAACATTAAAATCTGCTCCCGCAATCTCAACTAAATACTCCGCTTCTATAATATGAAGCTTTGAAGGAATTATAATACAATGAAGAGGATTGCCAAAATTAAAATTAATCAACTCTTTAATAGGACCTGCTTTAATAATACCCTCTTTAGATCCGACCCTAGCTATTCCTATAGCTAATGTATCTTCATCAATAGTTCCTTTATTTCCTAATTGGTTTTTAATATTCATAAGATATTTTAATCCTTCATTAACTGTCATATACCTATCATTATGTGATTGTATATCCAATAAAATTAAAGTATGCATATTATTTTTAAGATTTTCTTCAATAGCATAATATGGAGATTTAGGATAAAAATTATGATCAGGAAATGGTATGGTTGTTACTTTACCGAATTTATAGGCTTGAAGTCCGGAAATAGCTGGAGCTGAAGATAAGATTGATGAGGCATGGATAATTTCATAAGAGATATTTTTTTGAGCACATTCAATTAAAAATTCTGTATGTGTGGTTGCTATTAAAGGATCTCCTCCTGTAATTAATGCAATATTATTATTTTTTGATTCGTCTATAAATTTTTTTTCTTGTTCAACTTCTTCTCTTGTAAGAATTTCAATAGGTTTACCAATTAGATTTTCAATAGATTGTAATGAAGATCCGAATAGTTTTGATGTGAAAAATTCAGCATATATTTTATCAGCTTTTTTTAAACATTCTAGTCCTTTTAAGCTAATATCTTTTTCATCGAATAATCCTAAACCAACAAAATAAAACATAACAATGCACTTATAAAAAATGTCAAATATATTTAATTATAATATTAAAATTTAATATGTTATAAATGTTATATTAAATAATTAGTTTATTAAAAATTATAAATTTTTTTTTTATTTTAGAGGTTCTATTTTATGAAAGCTGTGAAAGTTCCATTAAAACAATTAAATACTCTTAGAAAAGAATTAATGGGAAAAAAAATTATGGATATGGATTATAAAATAAAAACAGATGAATATTTTGGGTATATTCCTATAATTGAAAATGAGTATGGTTCATATGAAATTGTGGATACTGAATTGGATCTTTTAAAAAGACAACCACAAAATTTTAAAGAACTTCTAGAAAATAGTTTAAATAAAAATGAAATGAATGATTTGAAAAATTCTTTTGATGTGATAGGTGATATTGTAATTGTAGAAATTCCTCCTAGTTTAGTCTCTAAAAAAAAAGATATTGGTAAAGCCACTTTAAAATTTAGTAAAAAAAAGTCTGTTTATATGAAAAGAAGCACAATACATGGAATGACACGAATTAGAGATCTTGAATTAATAGCAGGAATAAATAATCCTGTTACTATTTATAAAGAACATAATACACGATTAAAATTAAATGTTGAAAAAGTGTATTTTTCTCCTAGATTAGCCACTGAAAGAAAAAGAATTAGTGATAGTGTTATTGAAAATGAAAGAATATTAGATATGTTTTGTGGAGTCGGTCCATTTTCATGTGTAATATCTAAAAATAATAATGTGAAAATTATAGGTGTGGATATTAATAATGATGCTATTAAATATTTTAAAGAAAATATAAAACTGAATAAATTAAAAAATATTAAACCTATACATGGTGATATCAAAGAAGTTTATGAAGATTTGAAATCTTTAAAATTTGATCGGATTATTATGAACCTTCCAGGTCTTGCTTATAGTTTTCTTGAACAAGCTTTTGATTTAATAGCAGATAATGGGATTGTTAATTATTACGAATTTTCAAATTCATATAATCAAGCAATAAAAAGAATTGAAGATATGGCACTACAAAAAAATAAAAAAATAAAAATAATTAATAAACGTAAAGTTAAATCTGTAAGTCCCGGACAATACCATATAGCTATTGATGCTAAAATTAATTATTAATTTTTAAATGGGATCTATAATTCCATTTTCCGTTATAATTCCTGTTATTAACTCTTTAGGAATAATATCAAATGCAGGATTTATAACATCAGTTTGCTTAGGACATATTCTACATCCACCATAATATCTAACTTCATCCCCATCTCTTTCTTCTATTTCAGTGTCAAAAATTGAAGAATCAAAATCAAAAGTGGATAAAGGAGCAGCAACATAAAAAGGAACATGGAAATAATTAGCTGCCAGTGCAACCATTAAAGAACCGATTTTATTCACAACTCCTCCTTTAGCTATCCTATCTGCACCAATAATAACTTTATTAATCTTATATTGGCTCATTAAAAAACCTGATGCAACATCAGGAATAAGTTTTACTGGAATATTTTCTTGTTGCATTTCCCATACACTTAACTTTGCACCTTGTCCTCGAGGTCTAGTCTCATCACAAATTACATTAATATTTTTGCCTTGATGAAACGCGGATCTGATAACGCCCAAAGCAGTGCCATAATCAACACAAGCAAGTGCACCTGCATTACAATGTGTTAAAATAGTATCTCCATCTTCTATTATTTGAGAACCATGTCTTCCAATAGCTAGATTAGTGTCAATGTCTTCCTGATACATTTTTAAAGCTTCTTTAATAGGATCATCGCTATTATAAATTCTATCTACAGCCCAAAATAGATTAATAGCTGTGGGTCTTGATGCTTTAATTTCATCAGCAACTTTACCCATGTCTTCACCAGCAATATAGCCCAAAACCATTCCAAAAGCCGCAGCCACACCTATAGCAGGAGCTCCTCTAACCACCATATCTTTTATAGCTATTATAACATCCTCATAACTATCACAATAGATATACTCAATTTCATCTGGAAGCTTTCTTTGATCTATAAGTTTCAACTTATTATCAACCCATTCTAATGTTTTCATAAAAAAAAAACACCTACACTCTTCTACTCTATCTTATTTTTTTAAAAACTCCAACAAAAAAAAAATATAATTTATTAAAAGTATAATTTTAATCATCTGCTGCTGTTGAATTAGACATTTTCAAATACATGAATAAAACACTATTTTCAGCTTGATTAGTATTATCAGAATTAACCACATTACCATCAGAATCTATCAAATTAATTGTAGTGGTTCCAATACCTGATTGATCAACAGTTATACTTGCATAATGTTGAACTTCACCTAAGTCGATAGTATTATTATTTTCACCATATTTTTGAATATCATGACCATCAACAACAATATAAGCTGCCCATTGAGTATCAGATTCTATCTGTAAAGAATATTCATCAGTAACTCCAGAAACAATAGCACTATTAACAGAATTTTGAGTTGTTACCTTATAACCCGATTCAGTATTTTGCCCAACACCAATAATTATTGCAAAACCACCTGCTGCAAATGCAACAACAAGCGCAATAAACAACGCAATGAATTTCTTTCGCTCTACTTTTCTCATACTATTACCCTAAAAATTCTAATTTATTTCCCTTATTAGGAGATTAATATTTTTCAACTTAAAAAAAAAATTTATTATGAAGAACATAATTCTAGTAGTTTCTAATATAATCTTTTTTTTGGATATTTTATATTATGCTCTTCATGGAAAAAAAAACTATTAATTTCCATTTTTTTTAAGAAATTAATATTTTGATGTAGCTTACATCTAAATATAAAATATATATCTAAATATTATATAAATATTTAGGTAAATAATATCACTATATGCTCCTTAAAAAAAAGATTCAGTAATGACTTTGTGGAGTCATTCCTAAATGATTATCCTTAGACTTTTTACCGGGAATTCCATATGCATCTGCTCTGCATTGAGTACATGCTCTAAAGACAGGGATTATTTCTTCAACTTCATCTCTAACTTTCTCTATCATAGAGCAGTCCGGACGCTGATAAGTTTTCATTTTATTTAAAGGAATTAATGGAAGAATATTCATTAAAGAAGCTCCATTCTTTTTAACTTCACGAGCAATATCCACCATATGCTCATCATTTAAACCTGGAATTAGAACCGAATTAACTTTAACCACCATGCCATTTTCATGTGCTTTTCGCACTCCTTCCAATTGGTTTTCAATGAGAATTTTAGCTGCTTTTTTACCTTTAATTATTTCTCCATCATAGTTAATAAAAGAATAAATTTCCTTAGCAATATCCGGATCAACTGCATTGATTGTTACTGTTACAGAGTTTACACCTAATTGTGCTAATTTATCCGCATACTTAGGAAGTAAAAGACCGTTTGTACTCATACATTTAATTAAATCAGGATTTTTTTCATGTAATTTTTCAAAAAATTCTATAGTTTCTTCATTAGCTAATGAATCTCCTGGACCTGCCACACCCACAACAGAAATGGGGCTTTCATCAGTTGTTACATCTTCTATATGTTTAATTGCATCATCAGGTGTCATTACACAAGACGCGACACCTGGTCTGTCTTCTAAATCATTTTTTAGATCTCTTGTGCAAAAATTACAATAAATATTACATTTAGGCGCTATTGGCACATGAGCTCTTCCTACTTTATCATGTATTTTTTCATTAAAACATGGATGTGCTTTTGTTATATGGGCGAATTTAGAACCATCTCCCCTCATTTATTAATCTCCTCTCTCTCTTTTTTGTGATTATTGTTCATTTTCAAGTTCTTCTATATAAACATTAGCTTTATCAATCCAATCATCTTTAATTAACTCATCAGTAGCTATTACCGCAATAATATCATTTTGAGATATATCTTTAATAATTTTAAATCCTTCTGGAAGGATTCTAAATATTGCATCATAAATTCTTCGTTGTAGATTAGATTGGGGGCTGTCAACAACCATATCGGCTATTTTTGTTTGATCTCCTTTAATTTCAATATTATATCGTGTTGGTTGATAAATATCTTCTCTAGAATACATAAACCATAATTTCTTTAAGATATTGGGAAGATAATTTTCATTTTCAACGAATATGTCTGTTACATCACTGTCTTTTTTATAAGTTAATTTTGCAATTTTATTGAGTTTGATAACATCTGAAGTTTTTTTCATTTTTATAGCTAAAATAAAAACAGGTTCGCTGGGGTTTACAAATGCTTTTAAGTCTTGAATAGAAGGTCCCAGAACTAAATCTTGAAAAATCTGTTTAATGATCATGCTATATACTTCAGCGCCTTTTTCATCATAGCACTCTACTAACATAAAAATCTAACTCTTATTTGAAAATAATTTTTTTTTATTCTTGTCTATGGCCCATTCCGGATACTAAAAGAGCAGCTCCTACAGCTCCAATATGTTGTGAATATTGGGGTACGATAATATCGATTCCGCCTAACATTTCGCTAACTGCTTTTATGAGTCCTGAGATTAGAGATGTTCCTCCTACTTGTATGAGGGGTTCTCTTAGATCGATTTCTTGAAGTTGTTGTTCGTATACTTGTTCGGCTACAGAGTGGCATGCTGCGGCTGCTGCGTCAGCTTTGGATCCTCCTGCGGCTAATGTTGTAACTAAGTCTTGAATACCGAATACGATGCAGTAACTGTTTAATAAAGCATTATGATAATCTCCTTTTAATGCGAGTGGACCTAATTCTTCAATGGAAACATCTAAACGGCGGGATGTCATGTCTAGAAATCTTCCTGATGCTCCAGCGCAGATACCTCCCATGGTGAAATTATCGGGTATTCCGTTATTTACTGTGATTACTTTATTATCCATTCCTCCAATATCTAAAACTGTGGCTTCGCCTTTTTGATGATCAGCTAGATATACTGCGCCTTTAGCATTAACAGATAATTCTTCTTGGATTAATTCAGCGTTTAATTTTTTACCAATGTTAATACGACCATAACCTGTAGTTCCAATACCATCTACATCATCAATACTATATTCTGTATCGGCAAAAGACTCATCAATACCTATATAAACAGATTCCATAATATCTTTGGTTTCAGTCCAACCAGTGCCTATAACTTTATTATTCTCCATGGCAACAACTTTAGTCGTTGTTGAACCAGAATCAATTCCTAAAGTCAGTCCTTCTTGTTTTTCACGAGCAAGAATATTTCTACGTGTGACAGTAGTGGCTAATGCCTCCATACGAATAAACAATTCATCAGCTTTGGTTCTTTCTGTAAAAGAATATGTTACAACAGGGATACGTGTATTATCCTGAATAAATTTACGAACTGCATTTCTCACAAGCGCACCCTCAGCACATCTAAAACAAGTTGCAATAAATACAGCATCAGCTTTAGTTTTACCCTCAACAATAGACATAGCCCTTGCAATCATCAATTTCAAACTAGAACTCTGAGCTGAAAAACCAAACTTAGAACATGCCTGCTCAATATAATCCAAATCAATCTCTGGAAGAATAATTTCAGCACCAAAAGTTAATGCAGCCTTCTCTATTTCCCTTTGAACACCACTATACTCAGTACCACATGAAACTAAAGCTATCCTAACCATAACTCAATCCTCCCTCATCTCTTTTTCAACCACATCAAGATCTTGCTTTTGTTGTATCGAAACATCACTAACATATTTACCATTATTATGATCTTTATCCAAATCCAAATCATCTAATTCATCAAGAAAATCATTAATCTGATTAACCATCAAATAAGTCTCA
>CANQZY010000024.1 GCA_947628455.1 uncultured Methanobrevibacter sp. | reverse complement strand
TATTTTACTTGGATCAATTCCCATTTTTTCAGCATAATTCATTATTTCCATTGTATCATGAACAGGTATATGTTCTGAAATAATTACCACTAAATCCAAATTTCTAACTGATTCAAATGCCGCATCTTTAGCAAAACGAGCTGGGACAAAAATTATTGATGAATTAACATTAACATTTTCTTTTGCTTCTTCAATAGAATTAAAAATAGGTATACTATCAAATTCTTGACCTCCTTTACCTGGAGTTACACCAGCTACGATATCCGTTCCATAATTTAACATTTGTTTAGTGTGAAAAGAACCTTGTTTTCCAGTTATTCCTTGAACTAAACATTTTGTATTTTCATCTAATAATATCATTAAATCACCAAAAAAAAATTTTAATTTATTTTAATATTCTTGTTTTATTTTCAAAAGGAATAGATAAATCAATGATATTTCCATTCATAAATGCAGTAGCTGAAAATATTGCGCTGCCTGGAAGTATGTTGCATGGAGTTCCTCTTTTAACTAGATATGTATTTTTATTTCCTAATGCTGCTCCCATCATTGCACTAGCTACTACTGCTATAGATTCAATATTTTCTACAGTAGCCACCACTACTGGATCGTCGGTTTCATAAGAAACATAACCCACTCCAGGGATTTTCTGGGTTTTATTTTTAATTAGATCTGAAATATCGGTTACATCATCCATATTCATTGCAGCTTTTATGGTGGAGTTTGCAACATTTTTTACAAATGGTTCTCCGCCATAGGTATCGAATCCTAGTATTATTGCATCGGGATATTTATCTTGATTTATTTTGGCTTCAGCATAGGATATTCCTTCGCCTGCGGTTTTTTTATCTTTGGAAATTCCGGATAAGTCTCCTAAACTTTCTGCGCTTTCTTTTAGTATATTTACTATACATGCGTTAATATCTTCAACTAGATCATCGTCAACACAAGCAGAAATAACCACATCATCTCCTGTAATATTGGTTAATTCGGCATGATAAGCTCCTGATGATTTTATTTTAAACAGATTCGATTCTATACTTCTTATTAAAGAATCACTACAGGATACATCATTTTTTGAGATATCTGCACCTATAGCCGTAATTTTCAATAATAACACCTTTTTAATCAATTAATATAAATTATAAAACATTTATACTATTAATCTAATATTATTATTTTTTTTTATATAAAAGTTTTTTAAAAAAAAATTATAATATTATATTTTTTTTATCAATTTAAGAAAAAAAGTTATTTAATACTTACAATAAATCATTATATTATGAAGAGAACGGAATATTCTCAAACAAAAATAGCCATTCCTATTTTTCAAAAAGAAATTAAAGATGTTTTAGATGTAGCAGAAGATTGTATAAAAAAAGGAGCGGACATTCTGGAATTTAGAATAGATGCATTAAATAACCCTAATTTCAAAGATATTAAACAAACAATCGAAGAAATTAATTTCCCAATGATTGTTACTAACCGAATCCAAAGTGAAGGAGGATCTTTTAAAGGCAGCGAAAAAGAAAGAATCGAACTCCTTAAAAAATGCTCAAACATAGTAGAATATATTGATGTAGAACTCCAAACTGATGATAAATACATCAAACAAATAAACAAAGGAAAAGCAAAAACAATAATATCATACCATGACTTTAAAAAAACACCCGAACTTGAAGAAATCTATTACATCGTAGAAAAAGAAAAAAAACTAGGAAACATAGCCAAAGTAGCATTCATGCCCCAAAATCTCGAAGATACACTAAAAGTCTTAGCCATCCTATCACACTACGATAACACCATAGCTATCTCCATGAATGAACTAGGAAGCTACACCCGAGTTATGGCATCCAAATTCAACTCACCCATCACATTTGCAGCAGGAAGAGACGTCACAGCATCAGGACAAATCGACATTGAAACAATGAAAGAACTACTAAATATAAACATTGAAATAGAATAAAAAAAAAAGAGGAAAAATATTATCCCATATCCTCTCTTAAAAATTTTTTATACTGCTTCATCTCCTTGTTCACCAGTTCTTATACGAATAACATTATCTAATGGATAAATAAATATCTTTCCATCACCAATATTGCCTGTTTTCGCACCTTTTTCTATAGCCTTAACAATAGTATCTACACCTTCGTCTTTAGCAATTATTTCTATACGTGTCTTTGGAATCAAATCAATACAATATTTAGATCCTCTATAACTTTCTCTAATACCTTTTTGACTACCTCTTCCTTTAACTTCAAACACGTTCATTCCTTGACAGCCTATAGCTCCAAGTTCTCTTTTAACATCTTCATACTTTTCTTGTCTAATAATCGCAACTATACTTTTCATTATTTTTACACCTAGTTAAAGTTATAAGCTGATTCTTCGTGAAGATTAGTATCTAATCCAGTTACTTCTTCATTATCATTTACTCGTATACTGCCCATTGATTTATCGAGTATTTTAGCTAGTATATAGCTGACTGCAAAGGAGTATGCTATTGTAGCTATTACACTAATAATTTGTATTACTAATTGATAGGGGTTTCCATATAATAATCCTGCTGCTTCATTTATAAATGGTGCTGCGAATATGCCTGTTGCGATTGCTCCCCATATACCTGACATTCCATGAATGCCGAATACGTCTAAAGCATCGTCGTAGCCCAGTTTTGGTTTTAGGTAATAAATTGCGAAGTAAGATACTAATGGAGCTATTGCACCTATTATTATAGCTGATGGGATATCTACAAATCCTGCTGCGGGAGTTATGGCTACTAAACCTGCCACACCACCGGATATTGCGCCTAATACAGTTGGTTTGCCTACAATTATAGTATCTAATATTGTCCAGACAATTAATGAAGCTGCTGCGGCAATATTGGAAACTAATATTGCATTTGCTGCAAGTCCGTTAGCTCCAAGTCCTGATCCTCCATTAAATCCCATCCAACCTATCCATAGTAGACCTGCGCCTAATACGGCATATCCTAGGTTGTGTGGAATTAAGGCTGTGTTTTTTCTTTTACCTAATACTAAAGCAACTGCAAGAGCCGTCATACCTGAGTTGATATGAACAACAGTTCCTCCTGCAAAATCAAGAGCTCCCATGTTCATTAACCATCCTCCTCCCCATACCCAGTGAGCGATAGGAAGATATACTATAATACCCCATATTAGTATGAAAATAACCCAAGCTTTTGTTTTCATTCTTCCAACAATACCTCCTGATACAAGAGAAGCTGTTAAACCTGCAAAAACGAGGTGGAATGCGATGAATAGTAGTGCGGGTATTGTTCCATTTAAATCATTGATTGATATTCCTTGAAGGAAGAAGTGTGATGGTACACCTATAAAACCAAATATAGAAGGTTCTCCAAAGGCTACTTGATAACCAAAGACGACCCATATAATACTTAAAATTGAAAATGCTATGAAAGTTAAAAACATTGTGTTTAATACGTTTTTTCTTTTACTTAAACCACCGTAGAAAAATGCTACAGCAGGAATACTCATCATCATTACTAATATTGTACATATAAGCACCCATGCTGTATCACCTGCACTAAATACATCCATATAAATCTTTTCTCATTATTTTATTAATTAAATTAGTTTATAAATTATTCAATTTTTTTAAACGGAATATGGAAGTCGGATTCCATCTTCCGATATATTATTATTATCCCATATATTATATAAACATTTTGGTAAAAATCATAAAAAAAAACAAATCAAAACAAATTCAAAAAATATTAAATAACAACAAAACAATATACTTAAATAACAAAAAGTTAATTTTTACAATCTATCATAAATTAATAAACACATATACATGCAATAAGGGAATTATAATGGAAAAAGAAAAAAAATTTATCAGAGATAGCGTTTATGGAGATATTAGCTTTAACGAATTTGAAATTAAACTAATGGACCAAAACCAATTCCAAAGACTCAGAAGAATAAAACAACTAGGACTTATCAACCTAATCTTTCCAGGAGCCAACCACACACGATTTGAACACTCAATCGGAACAATGTATCTAGGTTCAAAACTTTCAACAAAAATCGGACTCGACCAAGATGACATTGAATTAATAAGAATCTCAGCACTTCTACACGACATCGGCCACGGCCCCTTCTCCCACGTATCCGAAGGAGTACTAAACTTTCAACATGAAGAACTTACAAAACACGTTATCAAAAAAACCCCAATAAGAGACATATTAGAAGAAAAATACAACATAAACAAAATAATTGAAATCATAAACGGAAAAGGAACATTAGGACCCATTATATCAGGAGAACTCGATGTAGACCGAATGGACTACCTCTTAAGAGATTCCTACTACACAGGAGTAGCCTACGGAGTCATAGACTACGAAAGACTAATCTCAAACCTAAAACTAAAAAAAACACTATCACTAGATATAAAAGGAGTACAAGCTGCAGAAGGAGCACTAGTCTCAAGATACTTCATGTACCCCAGCGTATACCAACACCACACCACACGAATAGTTAACTCAATGTTTAGAAGAATCTTTAAAAAATTAATAGAAAACCAAACAATCAAAGAAAAAGACATATACAAATATGACGACACAGACATAATCAACATCTGCAGAAACAGCGAAGGATACATCAAAAACATTACAGAAAGACTAGATAAACGAAAACTATTTAAACGAGTTAAATCCATCAGACTCGATAATTTTAAAAACCCCGAAAAAATTTACAATATCACAGATTCCCAACTAAGAAAAAACGAAATAGCCGAAAATTACGGACTCGACAAAGACTACATAATTATAAACATCGCAGAATACCCTCATTTCGATGAAATGAAAACACAAGTCTCAGTCGATGATAAACTATACCCCCTAACAGAAATTTCAGACATCATAGGAGCCCTAAGCAAAGCTAGATTCAATATCCCCGACATTAGCTTATACGTACCACAAGAATACAAATCTAAATTCAACACATTTAAAATTGAAAACTACCTAGACCTACCCGAAATAGATAAAAACAAATACCATGGAATTCACTATGACCAAATAAAATTATTTTAAGTGATAAAAATGATAATCATCGCAATAACCGGAGCAAGCGGAGCAATATACGCAATCCAACTACTAAAAACACTAAAAGAATTAAACAAAAAAACAGGCCTAATTATCAGCGACGCAGCCAAAATCGTAATCGAACAAGAAACTAACTTTAAAGTTAAAGACATAATCAAATTAGCCCACAAATACTACAAATTCAATGACTTAACAGCATCTATTAATAGCGGATCTTTTAAATTTAACAGCCTAATCATTGTACCATGCTCCATGAAAACACTATCCTCAATAGCTAACGGCTATAGCGCAAACACCATTACCCGAGTAGCAGACGTATGTTTAAAAGAAAACAGAAAATGTATAATCGTACCACGAGAAACACCACTTAGAAGCACACATATCAAAAACATGCTTAACCTATCTCAAGAAGGAGCAATAATATTACCTGCAATGCCCGCATTTTACTCAAATAACACCACTATAAATGATCAAATCAATTTTATCGTAGGAAAAATTCTCGATTCATTAAACATCGAAAACAACATATACAAAAGATGGAGATGAAAAAAACCTTATGTTAAACGATAATGATTTTATTACAAATTGCAACGTACCCGGACCCACAAAAGAAGCAATAAGAGCCATAATCCTCTACAAAGCAGATATTAAAAACACCGACACCATAGTAGATATTGGATGCGGAACCGGAGGACTTACTTGCGAATTCGCACAAAGAGCAAAAAAAGTAATAGCTATAGACCATAATCCCCAAGCAACTAATCTAACCAGTCAAAACCTAAAAAAATTCAAAATAAAAGGAAACATCGATTTAAAAACTGATGACGCACTAAACGCATTAAAAAAAATTGAAAAAATCGATATAGGATTTATTGGAGGCAGCGGAAAAGAACTTAATGAAATATTAAATATTCTCAATGAAAAATTAAATCCAAATGGAAAAATTATAATAACCGCCATACTATTAGATACAAAAATAGAAGCTATAAATAAATTAAAAAAATTAGGATACAAACCCCAAATAATGGAAGCTAATATTTCAAATGGCAGAGTTCTTGAACGCGGAGTTATGATGATCAGTGAAAATCCCATTGCAATCATTACAGCAAAAAAAAAAGGAGAATAATAAATGACCAAATGGAAAATTAAATTAGCTATTGGTTTAATTATCGCATCGGTCATAATGTATGCAGGAGCATATTTTGGTTTAAACGAACCCGATAAAGTAATTTTCTATATCGTAATAGATTTAGCATTCATACCAATAGATATATTAATTGTCGTTCTTGTAATGGAAAGCGTTATTGAAAAAAAAGAAAAAGAAGCTCTTTTTGAAAAATTAGACATGATCTTAGGAGTATTCTTCTCTGAAATCGGAAATAAACTATTATCCGAATTTTCAAGAGTAAACACCGAATGTTACGAAATAATCAACAAAATAAAAAAAATTGACAGCTGGAATGAAAACGAATTCAAATCAGCATACCAATATCTAAAAGAAAACGGCATCAAATTTAAACCCAAAATCCCCGACAATGAAAAAATAGAATACATCATGGGGCTTAGAAAAATACTTAAAGAAAAAAGAATGTTCTTAATATACCTACTTCAAAATCCCAATCTAATGGAAAAAACAGCTTTTTCAAACCTCCTATTATCACTTTTTCATTTAGAAGACGAACTTGAACTCAGAACAGATATGAACAAAATCACAGACAAAGACTTCAACCATATCATTGTAGATATTGATAGAGTTTACTGTAGACTTACATACGAATGGATATCATATTTAGAATTTTTAAACGAACATTACCCTTACATGAGTTCAATTGTTAAACGTACAAATCCATTTAACCCCCAAAAAGAAATATATGTCAAATGATAAATATGAAATCAGTCATACTCCTATGCGGAGGTCAAAGCAGAAGAATGGGGCAAGATAAAGGATCTATGAAAATAATGAATAAACCTATGATTAACCATATTCTCGATTCCCTAAATAACATAATCAATGAAGTCATAATCGTTCTAAATAATAAAGACAAAATAAACAAATACAAAAAAATTATAAATCAAAACAATTACACATTCCAAATACAATTTACAGAAGATGAAATAAAAAACAAAGGACCACTATCCGGAATCCAAACCGGCCTTAAAAACATTTCATCCAATTACGCACTAGTACTACCATGCGACACACCATTTATAACCAAAAAACACATAAACAACATATTCAACCAATTAGATAACAATTATAACTGCATCATACCCTACCACGACGATAAAAATAAACTAAAAACAACCGAACCTTTACATGGAATATATAACAAAAACTTAATTCCGAAAATAGAAGAACAATTAAAATCTAATATACTATCCCTTAAAAAATTAATTGAAAAAAGCAAATGCAAATTTATAAAAATAGATAACAAAAAATTATTAAAAAAAGAATTTAAAAACTTAAATTCACCAAAAGATATACCCCTAAATATAGTTCATTAATTCCTTTGTTTTTAAAATAGCCATATGAACACAATCAGAAACCTCATCTCTAGTTAAAGATAAAGAACCGCCTTTTTGCATTGAACAAATCTTACCATCTTCAGTAACAGCAACATTCAAACGAGCATCAGATACTTCCTCTTCAATTAAAGACGGATCAATAATTAATTTCTCACCAATTCTAACAAATGTACACATAGCTACTTTATTATTAATAGGTAAATCAATAGTATTTTCACTATCCAACACAACTTCTTCTCCATCCATACTAACACTTGGAAGTTTAGTTGATTTCAACGCAGCCATAACAGCTAATTCACATGCATCAAAAAGATTACCACAATTATCAATGATATCCAAATCAATAAAAAGCATCCAAACCTGTTTACCCTCTTCAACACAAAGTTTCTCCAAATCTACTAATTCACTTTCACGAATTCCCCTATCCACAACACGAGCAAGTTCAATAGAATCATCATTAGGAGGACCTGGCTCAAAAGTAGGATCAGACATAGGTAACATTTCACAATTAGTCATTAAAATACCTAAATCAGGAGTATCAGGGAATGGTTCTCCTAATTGAGGTTTTATTCCCGCAATAACTTGAGTTCCGCCAATTTTCACCCTAGCAGAACCCTCAGCCTTAGAAATTACATCAGTCTCAATAGATATGCTCCTATACTCATCAAGCTCTCGTCCATCTTCCCTTTTATCATCATTAACAAGATTAATTATACTTTCCCTTGTAATTTCTGGTATGATTTTAGTCATCAAAATCAATCCTCAATCATCATTAGAATACTCATCCATTAAAGCTTCTTTTTGAAGCTTATTAATCTCCAAACAACCATCCATAGCTAAATCTAAAGCAATATTAAACTCTTCTTCAGACAAATTCCCATCACATTGAAGCAAAGTTATATCTCCTGTTCTTGGCATAATAGCTATTGGTAAATCCGCTTGCCCCTGCTTATCCTCAATCTCAGATAAATCAAGAACAATTTCATCATTAACTTTACCTGCAGCACAACCTACAACCATATCCCTCATGGGAATACCCGCATCAACTAATGCAACAGAAGCACATGTAATTCCAGCACAACGAGTACCGCCTTCAGCCTCAATAACCTCAATATAAACATCAACCATTGAACGCGGATAATTTTCTAACATCAAAGCAGGTCTAAGAGCTTCAGCAGTTATTTTAGAAATCTCAGTAGACCTTCTATCTGGACCCGGCCTCTTTCTAGTATCAACTGAAAATGGAGCCATATTATATTTACATCTAACTATACCAGTATTAGGCTCAATCAATCTTCTAATATAAGACTCTCTTGGCCCATAAACAGCAGCTAAAATCTTATTTCCTCCAACTTCAATATAAGCTGAACCATCAGCACGTTCAAGAACACCTGCTTTAATTTTTATAGGACGCAACTCATTATAATTTCTCCCGTCCTCTCTAATACTTTTAGACATCTTATAACTACCCTCTAAAACTAAAATAAAAAAAAATTAATAATGCTTATCATTTAAAATCAATGAATTTTTAGGTTTATTATCAAAAGAAATGGATTTACTCTTATTTCTTTTCTTCAATTCTTTAAGAACATTATAGAAATTAGAATCATTATTTTTCTTACTATTTAATTCAGTTTGATCTTCAATATCATCATTTTCCAAACTATCATCTAAATGCTCATCCATCTTCTTAACTTCAATTTGTTCTAATTCTTCTTTAAAATCTTGAAGCTTAGATTTCTCCCGTTCTTCTTCCTCTAATTCCTCTTTAAAGTTTTGAAGTTTAGGTTTTTCTAATCCATCTTCATCTAAATCTTCTTCACTCAATGGTAATTCCCCATCAACAGCTAAATATAATTTCTCTTTAACCCTATCAGTAAGACCAGAAATATGAGCTTCATTTTCAATTAAATTAATAATTTCTTTAGTTAATTGCTCCATTTCAGGATCACCCTTAACCCATACAAGACCATTTTGACCAACAACAATTTTACAATTAGTCTTATCTTTAATCATATTAATCATTGAGCCTTTTTTACCAATAAGACGAGGAACTTTAGTTGGAGAAATATTTACTAAAATTCCTCCTTTAAACTTACCCATTCCTTTACCTTTTAAACCTAACTTAACTTTTTTAACTTCATCTACATCAATAACTCTTAAAAATAAAACATCTCCCACGTCAAAAACATTATTAAGATCTTTTTTTTCTCTTCCTAAAACTTCAAAAGCAGGTAAAATTCCAGAATAAGGAGAATTAATATCAACATCCCACATTGAGAACCTTACATCATCAATTCTTCCAATAACAACATCCCCCCTTTTAGGAATATATTTACTTTTAAGGGGAATAACTCTAATTTTTTTATTCCTTAAAGAAACAAGACCCATTAAAGAAGAACAAATCTTATTATTTTCTTTAAAAGTGCCTCTGCCCACATAATAATCATCATCTGCTAAGATTTCACCAGGAATAACTAAATCTTTATTTTCAACAAATATCATTATAAAAAACCTCAATAGGTCAAAATTTTATTTAATAACTTTAGTTTCGGCTTCACCACTAGAAATTTCAGCCATTTTAGAATTAAATTTATCTTGAAGTCCGCCAGAAATTTCTATAATAGCTATCCAAGAACCATCTTGTTGCCATTCTTCATTAATAATAGTTCCAAAAGGATGGATAACAGAATAAGCATTTCCTGCAACTGAACCCGGAAGACGAACAGCTATTTTAACTTTTTCAAATCTTATAGGTATTAATGGTTTAATAGCTTTTAATGCTGTTTGAACTTGTTGATTAACTGAAACAAAAGGATCAATCTTAACTCTTGCTTCATCCATTGCATTTTCGATTCTTTGAGCAGGATGAGGAAGACCTGTCTGCGGATTAATAGATTCTCTGGCAATTTTATTGATAACTAATTTTCTTTTATCTTTTTGCATTTGTCTTTTTTGATCAGCAGTTAATTGAACAGTTCCCTTTTTAAGAATAATTTTTGAAATATCTATTGGATCTGTTGTTTCAAAAATCTTATTCATAGCCTCTTCAGAAGCTTTATCGCCTTTTTTAGAATCTTTAAAAATTTCTTCAACAGCTAAAAGATCTTCAATGGCAACATTTTCACCATCAGGGTTTCTAAATTCGGCAGCTAAATCAGGGTCGACTAAAATTTCAAAATGTTCTCCATATGATTCATACTTAGCGATTATTGCTTCATCTATATTTACCATTGAAAAAAATCTCCTTTTAACTGAAATTTGATTTATTCTTCATCTTTAGTTTTTTCTTCATCTTGTTTGGTTACTATGTTATCAATATATTCTTGAACTTTTTCTTGTGAAAGTTTAGTATATTCTGGATTTTCTTTAGTTATGATGGCTATTTCAACATTGTCAGATGAAGTTTCATGATCTGTTGATTCGTTGATAGCTGTTAGTGCTAATTCAATTGATTCGTTTAATGTGATGTCGTCTTTATAGTTATCTTCAAAGACGTCCATTGCAGTGTGTCTGCCTGAGCCTATTGCTGTGGCTTTATATTCTATTAATGCTCCGCTAGGGTCGGTTTCGAATAATCTGCAATTATTTTCATATATTCCTCCAATAATTAGTGCAGAGCCAAATGGTCTGACACCTCCATTTTGAGTATACATTTGTAACATATCGCATAATTTTTTAGCTAATGTTTCTACTTTAATAGGTTCGGAGTATGTTATTTTGTTTATTTGTGCTTCTATTCTTGCTCTTTCAACTAATGCTCTTGCATCTGCAACAAGGCCTGATGTGGCTGCACCAATGTGAGAATCTATTTTAAATATTTTTTCTATTGAAGTTGATTCAACTAAATCAGATGTTGTTCTTTTATCAACTGCTAGAACAACTCCTTCGTTGCATTTTATACCAATAGAAGTTGTTCCTCTTTTAACAGCTTCTCTAGCGTATTCTACTTGAAAAAGTCTTCCATCAGGGCTAAATACAGTAATTGCTCTATCATAACCAGCATTTTGTAAAGGTTGCATTATAAATACCTCATTTTATTAATTTTTCTTTTATAAA
The DNA here is from genome assembly GCA_947628455.1 of uncultured Methanobrevibacter sp. Classification (GTDB taxonomy): domain Archaea; phylum Methanobacteriota; class Methanobacteria; order Methanobacteriales; family Methanobacteriaceae; genus Methanocatella. Next base: position 1,822 of record CANQZY010000024.1, on the reverse strand, counting down.
AAAATTTAAATATTATTTTCTTAAAAACTAAAACCAAATCTCCATGAAATGGCATATTTTCCAAAAAATTTTAATTTCTACATTTAAATATAATCTGTAGATTAATTAAAATTATATTTTTTTTACTATATTATTTAGTTACTACTATTTCATAAAATTACATTAAATATTTATAGTTATAGATATTTATAAACTTTTCGTTTTAATAACATAAAGTTATTAAAAATATTTATCAACACACGACTTAATCGTACCCCCAATACCCACACAAACAAAAGAAATTCTATTATGCCTATAATTATTAATACAAACCAAAGCAGCTCGAAATTCCTCCTCAAAACCTCTTTGAAAACGAACAATAGCCCTATACTTACTATAACCTAAAAAACTACCCCTCTCCACAAAACGCATAACCCATAAATTAAAATTCGAAGTTTCCATCTCACCCCAAAACCGCACACAACCATCCCAAATTACATCCACCAACTGACCTTTATCTAAAACACCATCATAAACAACATCAACAACAAAATAATGATTATTTTTACGAAGAGTAGGAGGAAGAACCTTAAGCTTCATTATTCACCCTCCTAACACCTTTATAAATAAAATCATCCCTATTCTTATTATAATCCAAAATATCCCCACAACACTCCATAGACCTATCAAAATCCATAAAACCAGTAACCTCAAAAAAAGATCTTATATCCTCTGGCGATTTAATATCAAAAATCTCTTTAGAACCACTAGAAACAATTAAAGGAAAATGAAACTTATCATAAAGAGTATAAATATCCTTAAAATTAGCAATTATTTTAGACCTATAAGAAAAATAACTAGACAAAATATCATTAAATGATAACTCTATAGCCACATTATTATCTTTCGCCTGTTTTGCAAGAATATGATTCAAACCACTATCAAAACGTTGAAAATAAGGTCTTGACAAAATATCCAATCGAATATTCTCTGTAGAAGCTCTATTAACTCTTAAATCCCCACCAAGAACAGAAATACAATTCACTTTATTTCTAAACTTCTTTATCAATTTAAAAATATTACCCACATTCTTAGACTTAATATACAATGTATAATCAATAGCCATATCCCTATCTAAAAATCTATCAATCAAATCATCCTTAAAATTTAAAGCATGCTCAAAATTTTTAGGAGAATACGAAAAATTAATATGATCCCACCCACAACTAGAAGCATACTCTGCTAATTCAATATTTTTCTCAAAACTATTTCCCACTATATTTAAATCAAAAAACATTAAACTATAAATTTATTTTTTTAATTATATAATAATTATAACTTTCATAAAAAAAAAAAGAAAATAATATAAAAATTTTTAATTTAATTATTTTTTTATATATAAAAATAAATTTTTCCAAAAAAAAAGTAAACTAGATTTTAAAATAAATTATTATAAAAAATATTCTTTTTTTTATATTTGTTTCATATTTTCAATTTTATTGCTAAAATCATCTAACACTTCTTCACCTAATCCCTCAATATATTTAACTGAACCTGCACATTCATGACCACCACCATCAATACCCGCTGAAGGAATATCTTTAGCTAAATCTGCTATAATATTATTAATATTAAACCCAAATTTCTCATTAACCACATCAGTAGCCCTAATAACACCAAAATCAGGACCATGACCAAGAGTTATAATTGGTTTATCCTCACCTAATTCTTTTACTATTCTATCATGAACAAAACCACATGTCTTTCCAGGAGCAGGAAAAGTAAATTTATGCGCAAATTTTTCAACATCCATAATATTTAAATGAATACCATTACTAAATTC
>CANQZY010000023.1 GCA_947628455.1 uncultured Methanobrevibacter sp. | reverse complement strand
AAAAGAATAGCCAAATAATTTTTTATGTCTTGATTTATTTGGCATTTTATGTTATAATTATATTAAATTTTCAGAATCGCAACTAACTTTATTGGTGGAAGTGCGGATACGGATGAAATAAGAGGTAAAAGGTCATGGTTGCAAAGCGTATAACAATTTTAGAAGCTATTAATATGGTTTTGGAAGGGATAAATAGGAATATTAAACCTACTCAATTCGATGATCAAGGTAATCTTTCTTTTGGAATTAGAGAACATATTGATATTCCTGGAATGAAATATAATCCAGATATTGGTATTTTTGGAATGAATTTATCTGTAACTTTTGAAAAGCCAGGTTATAGAATAAATAAAAGAAAAATTAAACAAAAGAAAGTTCCAGCAAAACATAGGATTTCTAAAGAAGAAACTTTAAAATTCATGGAAGATAAGTTTAATGTAAATTACGTAACTCAATAGAATATAAGGTGATATTTTGCCAAGAAAATATGGAAAAGCTGCAAAAAAATGTAGTAGATGTTCTGATCATTCTGCAATGATTAGTAGATATGGTCTTAATTTATGTAGACAATGTTTTAGAGAAATAGCTCCTAAAATTGGTTTCAAAAAATATAATTAGAGGTAGTTTATATGAGTATTATGGATCCTCTTGCAGATGCTTTGACAAATATTAGAAATAATGAATTACAAGTAAATAATAATTGCGTTATTTCTCCTGCATCTAAACTTATAGGTGAAGTTTTAAGCACTATGCAAAAAGAGAATTATATTAATAATTTTGAATATGTTGAGGATAATAGAGGGGGAAAATTCCTCGTATCATTGGATGGTAACATAAATAAATGTGGAGTTATCAAGCCTCGACATGCTGTTAAAAAAGATGAATTCGAGAAATTTGAAAAAAGATATTTGCCAGCAAAAAACTTTGGTATTTTGATTCTTACCACTTCTGAAGGTATTATGACTCATAATGAAGCTAAAGAAAAAGAAATTGGTGGACGTTTGTTGGCTTATATGTACTAGGTGATAAAATGGTAGTAGCTGCAGCTATAAGGGAAGAAATTGAAATCCCTGAAGGCGTTGAAGTTATAATTAATGATACTGATGTTACAGTTAAAGGGCCAAATGGTATAAATTCTAGAAAATTTAGTTATCCTAATGTAGATATTGAAGAAAGTAATAATATTGTTATTTTAAAAACTTCATTTCCAAAAAAGAAAGATAAAGCAATGATTGGAACTACAAAAGCTCATATTTCAAACATGATTAAAGGAGTAACTGATGGTTTTGAATATCATATGAAAATTGTTTTTGCTCACTTTCCAATGACTGTTAAACCTGAAAAAGATAAAGTTGTTATTGATAATTTCCTTGGAGAAAGGCATCCAAGATCTTCAAAAATTGTTGGAGAATCTAAGGTAGTAGTTAAAGGTGATGAAATTACTATTACTGGAATTAATAAGGAGCATGTTGGTCAAACTATGGCTAACTTAGAACAAGCAACTAAAATTAAAGGAAAAGATCCTAGAGTATTTCAAGATGGAATATATTTAACTAGCAAAGAATAGGTGAATTTATGGCTAATAAAAGATTTAAAAGACAAGAATATGCTCGTTATAAAAAACTTGGAATTAAATGGAGAAGGCCTAGAGGAAAAACCAGTAAAATGAGAAGATATGAAGCAGGTAAACCGGCTATGCCTGCTATTGGTTATAGGACTTGTAAAAATAAAAGATATTTACATCCTTCTGGATATAAGGATGTTCTTGTTTCAAATATGAAGGAATTAGAAGCATTAGATCCTAGTACTGAAGCTGCAAGAATAAACGCATCTATAGGTAAAAAGAAAAAAGTTTTAATGTTGGAAAAAGCAGCAGAGTTTGGAATTAAAGTATTAAATAAAAATTTATAAAATTAATTCATATTTTATTATTTAAAAATCATTCATTGGGGACTTATAATATGATTTTTCTAATAATATGAATTAATATAATTTAAGGGAATTTAGAGCATATCTAAATAAAATAAGATGCTGAAAATGGAGGATTATAAAATGAATCTTACAACTCAAAAAAGATTAGCTGCTAGTATTCTTAAGGTAGGTCTTAATCGTGTTTGGATTGATCCAGAACAAATTGAGGAAGTTTCTAAAGCAATTACTAGAGAAGGAGTTAAACAGCTAATTAATAATGGAGCTATTAAAGCAAAACCTGAGAAGGGAATAAGTAGTTATCGTTCTAAAAAAGTAGCAAAACAAAAGAAAAAAGGAAGAATGAAAGGTAGAGGTAGTATAAAAGGGTCTAAGAATGCACGTACTCCTAAAAAGAAATCATGGATGACTACTATCAGAGCTTTAAGAAAAGATCTTAAAGAAATGAGAAATGCTGATGAAATTGATGCTACTACTTATCGTAAATTATATAAAATGGCTAAGGGTGGAGCTTTCAGAAGTAAATCTTATATGAAAACTTATGCGCGTGATCATGATTTAATTAAATAGGGGGGGAATTTTTTTGGCACACAATTCAAATTATAAAATACCATTTAGGAGAAGAAGAGAAGGAAAAACTGATTATGCATCTAGAATGAAGTTAATTAGTTATGATAAATCTCGGTTAGTCGTAAGAATTTCTAATGCTAATTCGACTGTTCAAATTATTGATTATGCTCCCGAAGGAGATATTACTTTAGCGGCAGCTGTAAGTAAAGAATTAATTAAATTCGGATATTTAGGAGGTTCTGGTAATTTATCAGCAGTTTATTTAACTGCTTATTTAGCAGCAAAAAGAGCTTTGGCTGCTGGTGTTGATAGTGCAATTTTAGATATTGGTTTAAAATCACCAATAAAAGGTTCTAAAATATTTGCAGCACTTAAAGGAGCAGTTGACGCAGGTTTGGATATTCCTTATGGAGATTCAGTCTTCCCATCTGATGAACGTATTAGAGGAGAACATATATCAGAATATGCACAATCTTTAGATGAGAACGAGGTTAAAACAAAATTCTCTCAATATTTTGAGAGAGGTCTAAATCCTGTAGATCTACCTAAAAACTTCGAAGAAGCTAAAAAAAATATTGATAAGGTAGAGGTATAATTATGAGTTTTAATATAGATGAATGGGAGCCTAAAACAAAAATAGGTGAACAAGTTAAAGATGGAATAATTACTGACATCGATGAAATTTTTCAAAAAGGTCTTCCTATAATAGAAATAGTTGATGCATTAATTCCTGAATTAGAGGAAGAGGTTATGGATGTTAACTTAGTACAAAGAATGCATAAGTCTGGTAGAAAAGTTAACTTCAGAGTTATAGTTGCTGTAGGTAACAAAGATGGGTATGTTGGTTTAGGCCAAGGTAAAGCTAAAGAAGTTGGACCTGCAATTAGGAAAGCTGTTGATAATGCAAAATATAATCTTATTAAAGTTAGACGAGGTTGTGGAGACTGGGGTTGTGTTTGTGGAAAAGAACATACTGTACCTTTTAAAGTCCATGGTAAAATTAGCAGTGTAAATGTTACATTAATGCCAGCACCTGCAGGTGTTGGTTTGGTTGTTGGAGATGTTGGTAAAACTATTTTAAAACTTGCGGGAATTAAAGATGTATGGTCTCAAACATTTGGTCAAACTCAAACTACAGTAAACTTTGCTAATGCAGTTTTTGAGGCATTAAAAGAATTAAGTTCAGTTAAAGCTTCTGAATCTGATCTTAAAAAAATGGGAGTTAATTACTAATTTGGTGAAATTATGTATTTAGTTATTAGAGTTAGAGGAACTACTGGTGTTATTAAAAACATCGCTGATACATTAGACATGTTGAGACTCAATAGGATTAATCATGCTGTTTTGGTTAAAGAAAACTCTAGCTATGAAGGAATGCTTCAAAAAGCTAAAGATTATATTACATGGGGTGAGATAACTCCTGAAGTTTTAACTAAAATAATAGCTAAAAGAGGAAGAATAGTTGGTGGCTCATTAGTAACTGATGAATATGTTGCTGAAAATTCTGATTATGATTCTATTGAAAAATTAGCTTATGGGTTAATTAATTCTGAGATAAAATTAGCTGATTTAAATATTAAACCTGTATTTCGTTTCCACCCTCCTAGAAAAGGATATGAGAATATTAGACTTTCTGTTAAAGAGGGAGGATCATTAGGGTATAGAGCAGATGATATTGAAAATCTTGCATTAAAAATGATTTAAGTTTATAGGTGTTTTTATGATTAGATCAAAACGTAAAATAAATAAACAGAGAGGTTCTAGATCTGTTGGAGGAGGCTGTACTAAAAAACGTAGAGGTGCAGGTAATAAAGGTGGAAAAGGAAAAGCTGGAGCTGATAAACAACATTGGACTTGGACTGCTAAATTTGATCCAAATCATTATGGTAAACATGGTTTTAAAAGACCTCAGAAAATGATTAATAAGTCAAATCCGGTTAATCTTGAATATATTGAAGACCATGTAGATGTTTTACTTGATAAAGGAATAGCTTCTAAAGATGGTGATGTTATTAGTATTGATGTTACTGAATTAGGTTATGATAAGGTATTAGGAAAGGGTTTTATTACTAAAACTTATAAAATTTCATCTCCTAAGTTTTCAGTATCGGCTGTTGAAAAAATTGAGAAATTAGGGGGAGAAGCTATAGAATTATAGCTTTTTTTTTTATTTTATTTAATAATTAGTTTTATAAAATTGAGGAGAGTAAAATGTCATCATTGGAAAAGTTGGAGCCATTGTTTAGGTTAATTCCTGAAGTTAAATCTCCAGTTCATAGTGAAGACTTTAAAGAAAAGCTTAAGTGGACAGCATTAATTTTAGTTTTGTATTTTATTTTAACTCAAATTCCATTATTTGGATTGAGTCCTAATGCTGTTGATCAATTTGCAAGTTTAAGGGCTGTTATGGCTGGGAGTTTTGGTTCTATTCTTACATTGGGTATAGGTCCTATTGTTACAGCGTCTATTGTTTTGCAGTTATTAGTTGGTTCAAAACTTTTAAAGTTGGATTTGTCTTCTCATAAGGATAAATCTCTTTTCCAAGCTACTCAAAAAGTTTTGTCTATTGTTTTTACAATATTTGAGGCTGGAGTTTTAGTATTGACTGGTAGTTTAATTCCTATTGATAATTCTTATTTGGGTGTTCTTTTCCTTCAGTTAGTTATTGGGGCAATTTTAGTTATTTATCTTGATGAGGTTGTTTCAAAATGGGGATTTGGTAGTGGTATTGGTTTGTTTATTGCAGCTGGTGTTTGTGAAGCGATTTTAGTAGGTTCATTTAATTTCTTACCTCAAACTGATGGTTCACTTCCAGGTGCTATTCCAGGATTTATTCAATCTTGTTGGAGTGGTGTTCCTGATGCATCTTTATTAATTCCATTGATTGCTACAGTTTGTGTATTCTTTGTTGTAGTTTATGGTGAATCAATGAGGGTTGAAATTCCAATTTCTCATGGTCAGGTTAAGGGGCATGGAAGAATTAGAGGTTCAGTAGGAAAATATCCATTAAAATTTGTATATGCTAGTAATATGCCTGTTATTCTTACCAGTGCATTACTTGTTAATGTTTCTTTATTAGCGAGTGTATTTCAGAGAGTTGGTTTGCCATTTTTAGGTCAAATTAAAAATGGAAAAGCGGTTAGTGGAATTGCTTTATATTTGTCAACTCCTTCGGATATTAGTTTAATAGTAACAGATCCGATTAGGGTTATTATATATGCAATCTTTTTCTTAGCTTGTTGTATATTGTTTTCTTATTTATGGGTTGAAATTAGTGGTTTAAACGCTAAGAAGATTTCAAAGCAACTTTATGATTCTGGTATTCAAATTCCTGGTTTTAGGAGTAGTAAAAGACAATTGTATAAAATATTGAAGAAATATATTCCGCCTTTAACTATTATAAGTGGAGTTTATGTTGGTATTATTGCTTTTGCTGCTGATCTTACAGGTGCATTAGGTGGAGGAACTGGTGTGTTGCTTACAGTGGGAATTATTCATAAACTTTATGAAGAAATGGCTGAGGAACAACTTATGTCTTCAAATCCGTTACTTAGAAGATTTTTAGGAGGAGATTAATTCTATATTAATTTCTTTATTTTAATTAGGAGGATTTATATTGAAATTAATTGTATTAACAGGTATTCCTGGTTCAGGAAGTACTACATTACTTAATAAAGCACTTGAAGAAGTTGATTATCTTCATTTAAATTATGGGGATATAATGACTGAAATTGCTATTGAAGAAAAACTTGTTGGGAATAGGGATGAATTACGTAAATTACCTCCTGAAACTCAAAAGATTATTCAGGAAAAAGCTGCTAGGAGAATTAAAGAAAAATCTGAAAGTTCAAATGTTATTGTAGATACACATTGTACTATTAATACTCCAGATGGTTATTTGCCAGGACTTCCTATATGGGTTCTTAATGAATTAAAACCTAACACTTTTATTTTAATTGAAGCTAATCCTGATGAAATTATTTGTAGAAGACTTAATGATGATACTCGTTCTAGAGACCTTGAAAAAGCAAAATATATTAAACTTCATCAAGAAATGAATAGAGCGGCATCTATGGCTTATGCAACTTTAACGGGTGCTACTGTTAAAATTATTGAAAATCATGATGATCATTTAGATTATACAGTTTCTAAGCTAATAGATATATTAAAATAGTTTATAGGGGATAATTAATGATTGATATAATATTTCAGATTTTAAATAGTATTTTTGGTGGATTGATTGATATTGATCCACATCCACAAAATCCAATTTTAACGGTATTTATAGTTGCATTTATAGTATCATTAATTACCACTGTTGCTAATAAATTATTAGTTGATCAAGATGAGATGAATGAAATTCAGACTAATATGAGAGCTTTTCAGAATGAATTTAGAGAAGCTCAAAGAACTGGTGATGGTAAAAAAATGGCTAAGCTTCAAGCTCAACAAGCGGATATGATGAGAGATCAAAGTAAAATGATGAGTAATTCTTTTAAACCTATGATTGTTACTATGGTTCCAATTCTTTTAATCTTTTGGTGGATGAGAGGTTCTATTATTAGTAATATTGTAGTTTCATTACCTCCATCTGTTTATTGGATTAGTCTTACTCCTATTTGGCATTTCTTTGGTCAATTTATTTATGGTGGAACACCTGCTGTTGGAGTTATGGGTTGGTTATTGTGGTATATGATTTGTACCTTTTCAATGAGTCAAATTTTAAGAAAATTTTTAGGATTTAAACAAGGATTCTAAAGAATCCTTACATTTATTAATAATGGATTCAATATATTATAATTATTCTATTTGAATTCGTTATTACATATTTTTATATAAAATTTAATTTATGGTGATTTTATGCCTGCAATGAGATATAGATCAAGATCATACAAAAGAGTTCATAAAAACACTCCTGGTGGACGGAATGTTTTAAGATATAAAAAGAAAAAACCATCTAAGCATGTTTGTGCTGAATGTGGTAAACTTTTACATGGTGTTCCTCGTGGACGTCCATATCAAATTAAAAAATTAAAGAAATCACAAAGAAGACCAAATCGTCCTTATGGGGGATATTTGTGTTCTGAATGTGTTCGTAAAGTTTTCAAAAAAGAGGCTAGAAAATAATGATTATAACAATCGGTGGATTTGCGGGAACTGGAACAACTACTGTAGCTAAATTATTATCAGAAAAACTTGATATTGCTTATGTTTCTACAGGTTCTATATTTAGACAAATGGCAAAGGAGAGGGAAATGTCTATTTTAGAATTTAGTGAGTTTGCTGAAAATAATGATTCCATCGATATTGAAATTGATAAAAAACAAGCTGAACTTGCTAAATCATCTTCAGATCTTATTCTTGAAGGAAGATTATCAGCATATTTTGTTGATGCTGATTTGAAATTATGTTTGTATGCACCATTAAATATTCGTGCTAAAAGAATTGCAAATAGGGAATCAGAAGATATTGATTTAGCTAAACATAATATTGAAATACGTGAAAAAAGTGAAGCTTTAAGATATAAGGATATTCATAATATTGATATTAATAATATGGATATTTATGATTTAGTTATTAACTCAGGAACTTTTAATCCTGAATCTATTATTAATATTATTTTAACAACATTAAAGGTGATATAAAATGGCATCTATTGAAGTAGGAAGAGTCTGTGTTAAAACTGCTGGAAGAGAAGCAGGTCAGAAATGTGCAATTGTTGAAATTATTGATGAAAATTTTGTTGAAGTTATTGGTGATTCTGTAAAAAATAGAAGATGCAATATTGCTCATTTAGAACCAACTTCAGAAACTATTGATGTTTCTGGTGATATGGATTCAATTAAATCAGCTATTGCTGAGTTATAAAGATAATTTTTATTATTATTTTTTTTTTTACTTTTTTTTTGATTTCATGAAATCTAATATTATTACTAAATCTTCAAGTTTTACAAATCCCGATTATGGTTGTAAACCTGAAGACAGGCCTATTGAAGATTATATTTCTAAAAGTGTCATTAATTTAGATAAAACTTCTGGTCCAACTTCTCATGAAATTGATTCTTGGATTAAACGTATCTTGCATTGTAAAAAATCTGGTCATGGCGGAACTTTAGATCCTAGAGTTACAGGAGTCCTTCCGATTGGAATTGATGATGCTACTAGAGCTATTCAGCTTCTTTTAACAGCACCGAAAGAATATATTTGTTTAATGACATTTCATAGTGATGTTAGTGAAGAGGATATAATAGAAGTATTTAATGAATTCACAGGTAAGATTTTTCAATTACCTCCGGTAAAATCAGCTGTTAAAAGAGAGTTAAGAACTCGTAATATTTATTATTCTAATATTTGTGAAATAAAAGGAAGAGATGTTTTATTTAGAATTGGTTGTGAATCAGGTACTTATGTAAGAACTTATTGTCATAATATTGGAGAAGCATTAGGTGTAGGGGCTCATATGGCTGAGCTTAGAAGAACACAAGTGGGTTCTTTTAAAGAAAATGATAATTTGGTTACTTTGCATGAGGTTACTGATGCGTATCATTTTTTTATTGAAGATGGTGTTGATTCTTTTTTAAGAGAAACTTTAATGCCTATGGAGAAGGTAGCTGATTATTTACCTAAAGTTTATATTAAAGATTCTGCAGTTGATGCAGTTTGTCATGGTGCTAATTTGGCTACTGGAGGAGTGGCTAAACTATCTGATAATATTCAAGTTAATAGTTTAGTTGCTATTGAAACTTTAAAAGGAGAATTAGTTGGTGCGGGAAAGGCTTTGATTTCTACTAATGAAATTTTAGATGCTGATTCTGGATTTGCGGTAAATATTTCTAAAGTTTTGATGAAGCCGGGTGTTTATCCATCTTTGTGGAAATAATTTATATTATTGATACATAACTTTATATAGTTTAATTTTATAATATTATTATATCATGTTAATTTTGGGGTTATCATGATTTGTTCTAGATATGCCGAGATAGTCTAGCCTGGTAAGGCGCAAGACTGGAAATCTTGTGGGGATTTTCCCCGCCTGGGTTCAAATCCCAGTCTCGGCGTTTATTGGTTTTTAACATAATTTTTTTTATTTTTTTTCATGATTATAAAATCTATTTGTTAAGCTGATATCTGTACTCTTAGTTTTTTTTTTACTAAGTTTTATATTGTTGAAAAAACTGTGTTTTGATTATCAAAACATTCGAATCTATATTTTTCACGTCTCGTAGGTTCGCTCTTGTAATGGAGGTTATTTAATGGAAGACGATTTTAAGCATTTGGTGCGTATTTCAAGAAAGGACGTTGATGGTAGTAAAACCATTGAACAAGCTTTAACTGAGATTAAAGGTGTTGGAATATCCCTATCTACAGCTATGTGTCGTACTTTAGATTTAGATTCTGATTCTCAAATTGGATACATTAGTGATGAAGATATTTTAAGAATTGAAGAAATTTTAGAAAATCCACAAAAATTCGATGTTCCAGTTTGGATGTTAAATCGTAGAGAAGATTATGAAACTGGGGATGACATTCATTTAATTGAATCAGATATTGATATGACATTAAGAGATGATTTAAATAGAATGAAAAAGACTAGAAGTTATAAAGGTAGAAGACATGAAGTTGGTTTACCGGTTAGAGGTCAAAGGACTAAATCTACTTTTAGACATAGTTCTTCAGTTGGTGTAAAACGTTCATAGTTTTAAGAATCTATTTTTAATGAATTTATATATTGGAGATGTTTTAATGGGACAACCTAGAAAATCAAGGAAAAAGTTTAATACCCCTCCACATCCTTGGAATGCAGAAAGAATTAAATCAGAAAATAAACTTTTGTCTAAATATGGTTTGAAAAATAAAAAAGAAATCTGGAAAGCAGATACTTTAGTTAGAAAATATAGTAGGGAAGCAAGATATCTTCTTGGTTTTTCTCAAGATCAAATGCAAGAAGAGAAATTAGAATTATTAGGGCATTTAGCTAGAATTGGTGTTTTACCTGAAGGTGCAGCTCTTGAAGATATTTTAAATTTAACTGTTGAAGATATTTTAAGAAGAAGATTACAAACTGTTGTATATAAGAAAGGTTTAGCTCGTACTCCTAAAGAAGCAAGAATGTTTGTTGTACATGGTCATATAACGTTAAATGGTAAAAAGATTAATTCTCCAAGTTATGTTGTACTAAAAGATGAGGAAGATAAAATTGGATTTTATAAATCTTCTCCTGTTGCTAAACAAATTGAAGAATACAATAAAAATAAGGATAATAAAGCTAAGGATGCTGAATAATGAAAGGTGTAATTTATGTCAAAAGATGAAAAATGGGGTATAGCTAATATTTATTCATCATTTAATAACACAATTATTACTGTGACTGATATTACTGGTGCGGAGACTATTTCTCAATGGTCTGGTGGTAAAGTTGTTCGTGCAGATAGACAGCAAGCTTCTCCTTTTGCAGCAATGGCTGCAGCAACTAGGATAGCTGATGATGCAAAAGAGAAAGGATTTGTTGGATTGCATATTAAAGTGAGGGCTCCTGGTGGAAATGGTCCTAGAAGTCCAGGGCCAGGTGCTCAGGCAACTATACGTGCATTGTCAAGAGCAGGTATTAAAATTGGTAAAATAGAGGATATTACTCCTATTCCTCATGATGGTACTGGAAGACCTGGTGGTAAGAGAGGAAGAAGAGTTTGATTAAAAGAGGTTTAATAATGGAGATAGAAGTTAAAAGTCAAACAGATAATGAAGTTGTTTTTATTATCCGTAATGCTGAAGTACCTTTTGTAAATGCTATTAGGCGGTGTGCAATGGTTAATGTTCCTAAAATAGCTATTGAAAATGTTAATATGATTAGAAATGATTCAGCAATGTTTAATGAGGTACTTGCTCATAGATTGGGTTTAACTCCTTTAGTGTCTGATATTGATGCAATTGAAGGAATGTCTTTACCTGGAGATGAGGATTATGAGGAATCTCGGGGTGTTATGTTCTCTTTAGAAGAAGAAGGTCCTAAAGTAGTTTATTCCAAAGATTTAATTTCTTCAGACTCAAAAATTAAACCAGTATATGATACTATTCCTCTTGTGAAACTTAAAGAAGGAGAAAAACTTCGAATTGAAGCGGAAGCGAAAGTTGGGTATGGAAAAGAACATGTAAAATGGATGCCAACTACAGTTTGTGCATATAAGCAATATCCTGAGATTACTTTTAATGAGGATATGGAAATAGATTATGAATGTGCTGATGCATGTCCAAGAGGGGTTTTAAAGTCAGATAAAAGATCTAAAAAAATTAAAGTTTTGGATATTGAAAATTGTACTATGTGTAAAAGCTGTGTAAGAGCTTCACAAAATCAAGAAGGAAAAAGTTATATTAATGTGGGGTATAATGAAAATGATTTTATATTTAAATTGGAAACTGATGGATCAATGCCCCCTAAAGAAGTTTTATTACAGGCTTGTAATGAATTAGGTGAAAAAGCAGAGAAATTTATTAAATTTAGTGAAGAAGGAGGAACTAAATAATGGTTAAGAAATTAACAAAAACTAATCCTAACCTTATTAACCTTATAAGAAAACTTAAAAAACAAGCTAACAGTGAGAATGCAGCTATTTGGAAAGATGTTGCTTATAAGCTTTCTACAGCTAATAGAAAAACTTCGCCGGTTAATATTTGTGATATTAACAAATATTCAAATGAGGATGAAACTGTATTGATTCCGGGAAAAGTTTTATCTAATGGTGAATTGAATAATAAAGTTAATGTTGTAGCATTAAAATTTTCTAAAAGAGCTCAGGAAAAAATTGAGAATGCTGGAGGAAAATGTCTTTCTATTAGTGAAATCATGGAAATTAATCCTAAAGGAAGCAACATTAAGATCATGGAATGAAAAGGTTGTGTGTTTATGATGATTATAGATGGAGAAGGACATATTTTGGGAAGACTTGCTAGTGTGATTAGTAAAAATCTTCTTGATGGTGAAGAAATAGTTGTTCTTAATGCTGAAAAGATTATGATTACTGGTTCTAAAGATTGGGCTTATGCTAAATATAAACAGAGAGTAGATAGGGCAAGTATATCAAATCCTCGTGATTTAGGTCCGAAATATCCTAGAAGACCGGATGATATATTTAGAAGAACTGTGAGAGGAATGTTGCCTTTTAAAAAATCTAAAGGAAGGAAAGCATATAAAGGATTAAAGGCGTTTGTAGGGGTACCTTCTGAATATGATGATGTTGAGCTTGAGAGAGTGCCTGAAGCAGAGTTTCAAAATATTAAGAAAGGTATTGAACTTGGAGAAATTTCTAAGCTTTTAGGAGCTACTTTTTAAATATTTAATGGGATGTGTGTATTAATGGTAAAAGTTATTCATACTAGTGGAAAACGTAAAACAGCTATTGCGAGAGGTACTGTTCAGGAAGGTACTGGTAAAGTTAGAATTAATAAAGTTCCTTTGGAGCTTTATTCACCGGAGCTTGCTCGCTTGAAATTAGAAGAACCTTTAATTTTAGCAGGTGATCTTGCTAATGAAGTTGATTTTAATATTCATGTTATTGGTGGGGGAGTGATGGGTCAAGCTGAAGCTGCTCGTATGGTGATTGGTAAAGGTTTGGTTCAATGGTCTCAGGATATGGATTTGAAGGATAAGTTTATACAATATGATAGGACTATGTTAGTGGGTGATCCAAGGCGTTCAGAGTCTAAAAAATATGGTGGTCCTGGAGCAAGAGCACGTAAACAAAAAAGTTACAGATAAAATTTATAATTTTATATTTTATTAAAAATGATTTAAAATGATTCCTGTAAGATGTTTAAGTTGTGGAAAGCCAGTTTCTGCTTATTTTGATGAATATAATCAAAGATTAGCTGCTGGTGAAAAATCAAAAGATATTTTGGATGATTTAGGTTTAAAAAGATATTGTTGTAGGAGAATGTTAATTTCTCATGTAGATACATGGGAATAACTTAATTCGTGTTATATGTGTATATTTTTATTTAAATGAATCTTGGTAAAAACTTAATGCTTAAATGGGAGTAAAATGATGACTAGAAAAGATTTAACAAG
>CANQZY010000022.1 GCA_947628455.1 uncultured Methanobrevibacter sp. | reverse complement strand
TTATGAGTTGAATTGTTCACCAAGTCTTATTGCTATGTATGAAATGCGTAATAGAATGCCTAGATTAGAAATGGCAGAAAAATTATCTAATATATTTGATTGTACAATAGATTATTTGATTGGCAAATCAAATAATAAAGATGATAAATATCCAAACGGGAATTTAGATCAACTAAATATAAGCATTCCTGTTAAAAATTATAAAAAACTTAACAATGAACAACAAAAACAAGTTGAAACTTATGCAAAATTTATCTTAGAAGAAAACCATATAGAAAAATTTATAGAGTTTATAACAAAATAAAATATCTTATAATATTTAGGTTTTAAATAATGAACTTAAAGGAGTAGCAATTATGTATTTAATGTATGCCGATGAAAGTGGTAATACTGGAATTGACTTAAATAATCCAAATCAGCCTATTTTTACAATTGCAGGCATAGCTATCAACGATAGCGATTGGTATGATTTAAATTATATATTTCAAAAAAGAAAAATCGAAATCTGTGAACAACTTAATAAAACTGAAATTCATGCAACAGATATATTCAGTTCCTCAAAAAGTATAAGAAAGGGATTTGATTTTAGAAAGTATTCATTAGAAGAAAACTTACATATTCTGGAACAATTAGTAGATTTCATAGTAGAACATAATTTCTCTATTTTTCTTACTTCTATCAATAAAGAATATTTTAAAAATTTTTGTAATGAAAATTTCAAGCAATTTGAAAAAATTGATCCATATCTTTATGGATTTGCCGAACTTTCCAACGCTTATAATGAATTTTTAATTCGAAAAAATTCTAATGGTATGATTTTTTTAGATGAAGTTCAAGATAAAATGAAAGATGAATTAATAAGTGGTCTTCCAGTAATGGACGGTGATGAAATAATAGGAATCATCTCGAAAAGAGATATTAGACCATTTCTTAAAAAAGATCATGATAAAAAAGTAAAAGAAATCATGACTTCTGACGTTGTAACAATTGAAGAATCCATAACAGCTGAAGAAGCATTAAACATAGCATATGAGAATAAAGTTGAAAGACTTCCAGTTTTACGTGATGGAAAACTTGTTGGAATTATTACAATTAAAGATATTTTAAATCAATCACAGTATCCAAATGCTTCTCGTGATAAAAATGGAAATTATCTAGTATCCGCCGCTTGCGGTCCATTTGATTTAGACAGAGCTATTGCTTTAGATCAAGCAGGAGCGGATATCATATCAATTGATTGTGCACATGCTCACAATATGAATGTTGTTAATTTTGTTGAAACTATGAAAGAAAATATTAACGCTCATTTATGTGTTGGAAATATTGCAACTTCTGAAGCAGCAGAAGATTTAATTGCTGTGGGAGCTGATACGTTAAAAGTAGGAATAGGCCCAGGTTCAATGTGTACAACTAGAATTGTTGCTGGTGTAGGTGTTCCTCAACTTACAGCTATTTCTAGTATTGCTGATATCGCATCACAACATGGCATTCCAGTTATAGCTGATGGAGGTATTAGATACTCAGGAGATATTGCAAAAGCTATAGGAGCTGGTGCAGATGCAGTCATGCTTGGAAACTTACTTGCAGCATCTTATGAATCTCCAGGAGATATTGTTGTAATGAATGGAAAACAATATAAAAAATATAGAGGAATGGGATCTATGGGAGCAATGACAAGTTCTTCTGGAGGCGGTGCTGATAGATACTTCCAAAACACAAAAAGTCATATGAAACACACAAAATATGTTCCAGAAGGAATAGAAGGTGCTGTTCCATATAGAGGAACTGTCGAAGAAATACTATTCCAACTTATTGGAGGACTTAAAGCAGCTATGGGATATTCAGGAGCTAAAAATATCAAAGATATGCAACAAAAAGCTCATTTTGTAAGAATAACAAGCAGTGGCATAAAAGAATCTCATCCTCATGATTTATTAATTACAAATGAAAGTCCTAATTATACAACCTTAGATTAAAAATAATAATACTTTTTTATTATTCTTAAATTAACTAAATCATTAACTTTAAATAGATAGTTGTATAATATTATTATATTAGATAATTTTTAGATTATACTATTTTAAAAAATGTAATTTCTTACATTAAAAATAATAATCATTTTTTTTTATAATTGGAGAGAATTTAAATGGCCAGAACAAAAAAAGTTGGTATTACAGGAAGATTTGGAGCAAGATATGGAAGAAAAGCTAAAAGATCAGTTAAAAATATTGAAGAAAATATGAAGAAAAAACACATTTGTCCAAAATGTGATAGGCCATATGTCAAAAGACAAGCTGCAGGTATATGGAAATGCACTAAATGTGGCACAGTATTTACTGGAGGAGCTTATATACCTCAAACTCCAATGGTTAAATCAGCCGCACGTAATATCAAAGATGCTCAAATAGGGGGAAAATAATTGTATAAATGTTCAAATTGCGGAACTGAAGTAGATCATAAAAATTACATGGAAAATAAATGCCCTAAATGCAGATATAGGATTTTATTTAAAAAAGTACCCGATATAACTAGAATTATTAAAGCAAGATAAATTTTAATTTTTCTTTTTTTTTACTTGGATTGTATATGTTAATTTCAACATCTAGAAACCCTTCTCAAAAAACAAGAATATTTTGTAAAAACTTTGCACATGCAACAGGTTCAAAATATGTTAATCGTGGAAAAATGAGCATAAGGGATATCTTTCTAAAATCTATTGAATTAAATGAAATTAATGTAGCTATTGTAAATGAAATAAAAGGAAATCCTAGTAAAATTACTTTTTATTCAAACAATAACGAGGAAATCCTTTGTATTCTAATTAATGTAACATTAACTAATGAAAGATTAAATATCATACCTAAAGATTTAACTATTGTTTCCAAAGTTAAAAAACTCAACATACTAAGTGATATTTTAAAATGTTCTTTAGTTGACAATGATAATTCAAATTATATTTTAATAGATTCTGATGATGATTTATTAGCTATTATAAGATTTATAAATAAATTCGGAGATAAATCTGAATTTAAAATTAATGTTCGTAAAATATTAGAATAAAAAGAATAAAAATGTTAGATATGGATAATTCGCTTAAAGAAGTTAATAGTGAAATAGTTATTGAATTTAATGATACTACTCAAGCTGAAATAATATATAAATCTATTATTTTAGAATTTCAAACAGCTCCTGATTATAGATCTTCTATGGAAATTAAATTACAGGATAACACTATTAATATATGTATTTTTGCTGAAGATTCTACATCATTTAGAGCATCATTTAACTCAGCAATAAAATGGGTTAAATTATCTCTTGAAATTAATAATCTGATACAGTAGTTTTAAATATAATTAATGACAATGATTGTAATAGGTTAGTTTTATAAGCTAATAAAAAAAAAATTATTTTAAATTAAAAAAGTAGGTGTATTATAATGGAAATTCCAGAAAACGTACAACATCAATTAAATCAATTCCAACAGTTACAACAACAAGCACAAGCTGTTACTATGCAGAAACAAAATGTTGAGGTTCAAATTCAAGAAACTGAAAAAGCTCTTGAAGAACTTAATAAAACTGATTCAAATACAGAAGTTTTCAAACAGGCAGGTACTTTACTTATTAAAGTTTCATATGATGAAGCTCATGAGGACATGGAAGAAAAATTAGAAACTCTTAAAGTAAGAAGTAAAACCATGGCTCGTCAAGAAGAAAGAGTAATGAAAAAACTTGAAGAAATGCAAACTTCTATCCAAACAGCTATGCAAGGTGCTTTTGCTTCTTCTAATGATAAAGATGATGAATAATCCTTTTTTTTCTTTTTTTTTGAATTTTTATGGTTTTAAAACAATTAACTGATAATGATTTAGCATATATTTCTGATAAATTTGGAGAAATTTTAAATTCAGAAATTATAAAAAAGATTCCTTTAAAAGAATTAGAAGATATTGATTTAGATATTGAAATTAATTATACAAATGAACAGTTAGATGTATTTGTTGATGTAGGGATCTTTTTTGATGAACTTTCAAATATTAATCAAGAATTTTTAAATGATTCTATTGATAAAGCTTATTTAAAATTCGATGATTTTATTGAAAAGTATTATATTGAATAGTTTTTTTTTTATAAGTAATATTTTAAATTATATTCTTTTTATATTAATTATAATGGAAATATAATTAATATTTATATAAAAAAAATTTTAATGTTAATATTTTTTTATTGAAATTCATTAATTCAAGTATAGTTTAATTATTATGAAGTAATCTTTATATATTATTAATTATAATATTATATAAATAAGGGTTTAAAATATTTTTTTTTATTACCTCTATTTTGATCATTTATTTTCCCTTTAAAAATTTAAGCTATACTAATAAATAGCTTAAATTTTCCTTCTAGGGATTTTATCAAAAAAATTATATTATACTTATTTTAATATTTTTTAATAATAAAAAGGAGTAAAAAAAATATGATTAAAATTCCTGTTTTAGATTTAAAAAATAATGTTGCTGTTAGCGGCCAATCTGGAAATCGAAAAAATTATAAACCTTTGAATACAATTTTTGCTCAATCTTCAGATCCTGTTGAAATAGCTAAAAATTTAAAGATGAACGGTGCAAAAGAAATATATATAGCAGATTTAGATTTGATTGATAGTAATGGTCATAACATTCATCAAATTAAAATGATTAATAATATTCTTCCAGTAATCCTTGATGGAGGTGTAAAAGATTTTGAATCATATACTTTCTTTTTAGACTATGCATATAAAGTAATCGTACCAACAGAGACATTAGCAAATCTAGATGAACTTTATAAAATATTTGAAGCATTTCCAAAAGAACGTATTGTTATAAGTATAGATATGAAAGGGGATAAATTATTTTCAAGACATTTAGATATTACATTAGATAAATTAAAAGAAATATTAAAAGTTTTAGATCCTGCTGAAATAATATTATTAGATTTATTAGATGTAGGCACAAATAAAGGTTTTAATATGAATCTATTAGAAGAATTTAAAAAGTTTAAAGAAAAACTCATAATAGCTGGCGGTATTAATAAAAAATCTTTAAAAGAATTAGAAAATAAAGGTATAAAAAAAGTTCTTATAGGAAACGCTCTCCATTCAGGAGATATACCCATCTTTTAAAACTTTTTATTTACTATATTAATACTATAAATAACTAATAGATAAAATTACAAATTATAAAATAATCCTGAATTCATCCAATTTCATTTAATAAAAATAGTTTTAAAAATTAACAAACATTATAAAAAAATTGCATAACATGAAAGTTAGTGAAGAAAAGAAAAGAATCAAAAATATTACACTATTGTATTTAATATGAAAAAGGGAGATATGCAGGCAAGTACAAATAAAATTATTCCAATAATTAAATTAATTTTTTTATTATCCATTATTCCAGAAGCTATTAATAAAACTCCCATTATTCCAAAGATTATAGGAATAATATGTGAAAAAATCGTAGTTCCAGTCATCGGCATAAAATCACATAATAAATTTATAATTAATATACTATATATAATTAATTAAACTAAAATATTATTTAAATGAAACATAATCATCATGAAAAAGCATCTGGAAATCTACTTTTTGTATTTATATTAAATTTATTTTTTAATATAATTGTGATAATAGGGAGTATAATAACAAATAGTATGGCAATTTTTGCTGACTGTTTACATGATATGACTGATACAATTTCAATTGGTATTTCATGGATTTTAGAAAAAATTTCCACGAAAGATAGAAATGATATATATAGTTATGGTTATGAGAGATTTTCTATTTTAGGAGCTATATTAACTTCTATTTTTGTAATTATTATTTCAATTATTGTAATTTTTGAAGCAATCAACAGATTATTTAATCTAGTAACGCCTGATGCTGGAGGAATGCTTATTGTGGCAATAGTTGGAATACTCTTTAAAGGTATATCTGCATATAGACTTTTTAGTGGTGTCACGTTTAATGAAAAAGCTATTCTACTTCATCTTTTAGGAGATATATTTGAATGGGTTGCTATATTAATAATTAGTTTAATTTTAATATTTGTTGATTTATCATTTTTAGATCCTTTTGTTTCTATATTTATTAGCATATGGTTAATTTATAATCTTGCTAAGACTTTAATAAATTCATTAGATATTATTCTTCAAAAAGCACCGAAAAATATCAATATTAATGAATTTAAGAAGTTAATTTTAGATATTGAGGGTGTTGTTTCAATTGAAGATTTTCATATATGGTCACTTGATGGTATTGAATCAATTTTTACTTTAAAAATAACTGTTAATAATGATGATTATGATTTAATTAGAAGTAAGATTAATAAATTATCTTCTAATTATAATATTGTAGATAGTACAATTGAAATATTAAAGATTTAATATATGATTTGATAAATTACTTAAGTTATAATAAATATAGTAATTTATAAAAAAAATTAATTTGTAATGGAGAACAATTCATGGAAAAAGGAACAGATGTTTTAAAAGAAGGTTTTGCAAAAATGACAAAAGGCGGAGTCATAATGGATGTTGTAAATGCTGAGCAAGCAGGAATTGCTGAAGATGCAGGTGCTGTTGCTGTAATGGCTTTAGAAAAAGTTCCTTCTGATATTAGAGCTGCTGGAGGAGTAGCTAGAATGGCCGATCCAACAATTGTTGAAGAAGTTGTTAATGCTGTTTCCATTCCTGTCATGGCAAAAGCAAGAATAGGACATATTGCAGAAGCTCAAATTTTAGAAACTTTAGGTGTAGATATGATCGATGAAAGCGAAGTTCTTACACCTGCTGATGAAGAATATCATATTAACAAAAAAGAATTTAAAATACCTTTTGTATGTGGGGCACGTAATTTAGGTGAAGCTTTAAGAAGAATTGATGAAGGAGCAGCAATGATACGTACAAAAGGAGAACCTGGAACTGGTAATATAGTAGAAGCTGTTCGTCACATGAGAATGGTGATGGGTGAAATTAGACATATTCAAGGTCTAGAAGATGAAGAAATTTGGAAATATTCAAGAGAAATAGAAGCACCAATTCAACTTGTAAAGCAAACATCTCAACTTGGAAAATTACCTGTTGTTAATTTTGCTGCAGGTGGAGTAGCTACCCCTGCAGATGCATCATTAATGATGCAATTAGGTTCTGATGGAGTATTTGTCGGTTCTGGTATATTTAAATCTAATAATCCTCAAGCATTTGCAGAAGCAATAGTGGAAGCAGTTACTAATTATGATAAACCAGAAGTATTAGCAGAAATCTCAAAAGGATTAGGTCAACCAATGAAGGGTATTGAAATGTCAACCTTAAAGGAAGCAGATAGAATGCAAGATAGAGGAATTTAATTCCTATATTTTATGACACTTTTGACAATAGGTCCTGCTACACAAGATAAGATAATAAAGAATAATAATATAGATTTAAAAGTAGGGGGACCAACTTATTTCCAATCATTTGTTTTTAGTAAATTAAATATTGATTACAAAACTATTGTAAATTTATCCAATTTAAATTTACTTAAACAATTTCCAAATCCTGCTCAAGTAATTCCGATAATTAAATCAAATACACATTTATTTATTAATCAATATCCATATCCTAATAACTTAAATATTAGAAAACAATATTCTAATTTTGCAAATATTCCTATTTTAAAAAAAGATTTGATAAAAATTTTTGAAAAAATTGATAAAATTGAAGCAATTGCAATAAATCCATTAAATCGATTTGATTTTCCATTAAAAACAATAAAATATTTAAAGACTCTTGATATTCCATTATATCTATCTATTCAAGGTTTTATACGTTATAAAAAAGAAGATTCTTCAGTTGGATTGTCATTTAATAAAAATTTAGTAAAAATCTTAGACAATATAGAAACGTTATTTTTAGATGAAAATGAAGCAAAAATAGTCTTTAATGAAGATTATTCAGAATACAATATTAATGAAATAATAATAACAAATGGTTATAAAGGTTCAAGAATTATTAAGAATAATAAGATAATAGAAATTGAAGCAGTAAAAAATAATAATATATTAGATGCAACAGGATGTGGCGATACTTATATGGCAGCATATATTTCAAAAAAATTAGAATCAAATTCTGTAAAAAAAGCTGGAAAGTTTGCTTCTTTAATATCTAGTAAAAAATTATCTATAAATGGCCCATATTATTAAATTTTTTAATTCGAAAACTTTATTAACCTTACTAATATAAAATATTTATAATTACATTTTTTTTTAGACTTTATATTTTTTTTATAAGGATTGGCATGTTTACATCATCTTCTAATAAAATTGAAAAAGAATTTGAAAATTTACGTAAAGAATTATTAGATTTAACATTAAGAAATCCGCTTCTTAACTTTAAATTAAGGGCTAAAACAATTAAAATTGAGAATCAATCTTCGATTAATATTTTTCAAAATTTAGTTATTCAAAATAAAAAGATGTATTTCGTTGCTAATAAAAAAGAAGAGAAAAAAGAAGATAATTCACGTTTTTCAATTTGGGATCATTACCCAATAGGTTTTTCTAAATTTACTGATAGGGATAGAACTTTAAGAACTAATTTAACTCCAAATGAACTTCAAAAACGTTTATTTTATATAAACAATCAAGCAAAGACAATGTTACAAGAGAAAGGATATAATATACTATATCTTGCTGTGGGATTTTTGGAGTGGTATGAGAAGTCTAAACCAAAACAAAAAAATTTAGCCCCATTAATATTAATCCCTGTAACAATGCAACGTAAAAAAGCAGGTAAATCATTTAATCTTTTATGGACAGGAGAAGATCTTCAAACAAACATATCTCTTAAAGCAAAATTAAAAGAAATGGAATTAGATTTGCCTAATTTTGAATTTAAAAAATATCCTGAAGCAATTGATCATTATATTAAAAAAGTTGATGAAGTCATACAACCCATGAAAGGATGGAATGTAAATGAAGATATTGCATTAGGATTTTTCAGCTTTAAAAAATTTGTAATGTACAATGATTTAAATCCTGCAAGCTGGGAAAAAAACGTTGATTTAACAAAAAAAGATCTGATACAAGCAATTTTTAATCCAAGCAAAGACAATACCGAATCATTCAATGCACAAGATATTGACACACAATTAGAATATGAAAACATGTATCAAGTATTAGATGCTGATTCTTCACAAATTGCAGCTATACAGGATGTAAAAGCTGGAAGAAATCTTGTTGTAGAAGGACCGCCTGGAACAGGCAAATCACAAACAATTGTAAATTTAATTGCAGAACTTTTAGCAGAAGAAAAATCAGTTTTGTTTGTAAGTGAAAAAATGGCGGCGTTAGAAGTCGTTAAAGATAGACTTCAAGGAGTAGGACTTGGAAAATTTATCTTAGAACTTCATTCGCATAAAACAAGACGTAAAAAATTTCTTAAAGATTTAGAAAAAGCATCTATGGTTAGGGCAGAAGAAACATTTAATGTAGATCAAACTATAAGAAAATTAGAAACACTTAAAAAACAATTAGATAATTATGCTGAGATAATTCATAAACCATTATATGCTGTTAATCTATCACCATTTGAATTATATGGAATGAAAGAATCAGCCGATTCTCATTTTTCTAAAAAGAATATGATTATACCGTTAGTTAGATTTGATAATCCTCAAACAATAACTATTAAAGATCTAGATGATATTATACTAAATTTAGAAAATATAACAGAACTTTATCATACAATTTCTAAAGAAAATCCATGGAGCAAATGCTCACCAAAAAGTTTACTTCCATCAGATTTAAGGGAAATAGAATTATTAATAAATGATACAATTCAATCTTTAAATAATTTCTTAGTTGAAATAGATTCAGTATATGAAACATTCGGAATCAAAAAACCAGATACATTAAATGAATTTAAAGATGCTCTTAAAGTGTTTGAATTTATAGAATCTAAAAACTCATCACTTATTGATTCAACAATAATCCAATCATCTGCTGCATGGAAAGATAGTGATAATGTGGATATATTAATTAGTAATTTAGAAACTTATCAAAACCAAGCGAAAATACTTGATAAATTTAATGATAATATTTTAAATGCAGATATAAATCAATTAATAGATGAAATTAATCAATTAGCCAATAAAAAATTCAGATTATTTAAAAATAAACAAAATGAAAAACTATTTAAAATATATTACAAAGATCAAGTACCATCAACAGAGCAAATATCGGCTGATCTTATACAAATTCAAAAAATAATGGATATTAAAAAACAGTTAGATGCAAATGATCATATAGCAAAAAGCTATTTTGGTCAATTTTGGCATCTAAAAGCAAATATAGATGATTTAAAAAAAATTACTAATTGGATGAGAGAATTTATAAGATTAATTGAAGAAGGTATATTTTCTCAAAGTACTATTAATATTTTATCTAAGGATTTATTTAATATTAATATAGATGAAAATTTAAGGGAATATATTCAAATAGGCGAAGATTTTGAAAATAAATTATTTAAACTTAAAGATAAACTAAATCCAAGAACTAAATTAATATTTAAAAGAGATATTGGAGATGTAACTTTCCAACAATGGATAGATCAACTTAATAATTGGAGAGGCCAACTTTCAAGTCTTCATCTATGGTCACAGTATTTAAATACTAAAGATGCAGCTAAAGAAACATTTGCAGAACCATTTATTGATGTTATTGAAAAGAAAAGAATAAAAAAAGAAGATATTAAATCGTTAGTATATGGAAACTTTGCCGATTCACTTTTAAATATTATTTTTGCTGAAAATCAAGAATTGGCTTCATTTATTGGGGAATTACATGAAAATAGAATTAAAGAATTTAAAGATCTTGACAAAAAGATATTAGAACTTAATCGTAAAAGAATATTTCATAAATTGAATAGTAATATTCCAAAAATATTCGGTGTCGGTGAAAATAAAGAGGCGCAAATATTAGCTGGTGAATTTACAAGAAAAAGTGGGCATTTACCTGTTCGTAAATTACTTCAAAAAGCAGGAGGTATAATAAAAAAAATAAAACCTATTTTTATGATGAGCCCTTTATCAATAGCTCAGTATTTGGACCCTAATAATGAAGAATTACAATTTGATGTTGTTATTTTTGATGAAGCTAGTCAAGTTAAACCTCAAGATGCTCTTGGAGCGTTTATGAGAGCTAAGACAGCTGTTGTAATGGGAGATACACAACAATTACCTCCAACATCTTTTTTTGATAAAATGGCTGAAGGAGATGTACAAGAAGAAGAAGTAACTTCACTTGATATGGAAAGTATACTACATTTATGTAAATTATCTTTTCCTGTTAAAATGTTAAAATGGCATTATAGAAGTAGACATGAATCATTAATTTCAGTTTCTAATAATCAGTTTTATGATGATGAATTATTAGTTTATCCTTCACCTTCACATAATGATCCAGAATTAGGTTTAAAGTTACATTATAATCCTAATGCTTATTATAGTAGAGGAACTTCAGCATCCAATATATTAGAAGCAAAAGATGTTGTTAAAGCTATTTTTGAACATTTTAGTACTTATGGTGATAGTAAAACTTTAGGAGTAGGAACATTCTCAGTAGCTCAAAAAAATGCAATTCTAGAAGAATTAGAAATTGAACGTAAAAACAGACCAGAATTCGAATATTTATTTGATGATAAAAAAGATGATCCATTCTTTGTAAAAAATCTTGAAACAATTCAAGGAGATGAAAGAGATGTTATTTTAATCAGTATTGGATATGGTTTTGACAAAGAAGGAAAACTATCATTAAATTTCGGACCATTAAATCAAGAAGGAGGAGAAAGAAGATTAAATGTATTAATTACAAGAGCAAAAGAAAAATGTGTTGTTTTCTCAAATTTTAAAGCTCATGATATGTATTTAACAGATAATCCTCCATTCGGTGTAAAAGCACTAAAAGAATTTTTAACATATGCAGAAAACTTAAATTCTGAAAATACAGTAGAAAAAATTAAAAATAAAGAACCATTCAATGATGCAATATATAATTTTCTTATAGAAAAAGGATACAAAGTTGATAAACAAATTGGAAATGCAGGTTTCAAACTAGATCTAGCTATTGTAGATGAAAATAACCCTGGAAAATATTATTTAGGTATAACAACAGATGGAAAATCATATTCATCAAATAAAGTAGCAAGAGATAGAGATAGACTCCGAGAACAAGTTTTAACAAGTTTAGGATGGAATATTTATCATTTATGGTCAACTGATTGGTATAGAAATAGAGATTTAGGACGTCAAAAATTAATTGAAGCTATTGAAAATTCCAAAATTAAATACGAAAAAGAAGAACAAGCTAAAAAAGATAAAGCCGAAAAACAAAAAATTGAATCTCAAAAAAGATTAGAAGAACTAAAAAATGTTAAAGAAGAAACTATAAATGAAGCAGAATCAGACAATATTGAAATATTAAAAGCAAAAGATAAAGAAAATGTTTCTATCAGTTTAAATAATAATGATAACTCTACAGAACCTTCTATTATATTAAATAGTGATAATAATTCAGATTTTAATATAAAAGAAAATACATCTAAATCAAATATTCGCACTTCTTCTAAAAGTACTGCCAAACAACAAAAGAGTAGTATAAATGCAGAATCAATGAATGAAGAACCATATTCTTCTCAATTTAATAATAATGATGAGATTATTAGCAATTCAATAAGTAAAGATGAATTTGTTGAAAATAATTCAGAATATGAAAATCCAAAAAAAAGCATTAATGAAGATTTTATCAAACAAACAAAAGAAAAAAATAATTTTAACGAGTTACCTGATAATAAAAATAAAATTTATGATAAAGAAAATAATAAGATTGAAGAAGATTTTATTAAAAAATCTGAAAAATCAATTAATTCAGATGATATTAAAATTAATAAATCTAAATCCATTAATGAAGATTTATTTGAATCTGAATTAGAAAAAATAGCTGATGGAACTGAAAAAGATAAAAATAATTTTTATAATTCAAAAATGGATTCTTTTGAAGAAGTTAATGATAGTAAAGAGGAATATAAAGATATTGAATTTAAAAATAATATAAATAACTCTAATGATTCAAATTTTAATAATCCTATAAATAAAGAAATTAACAATGTAACCTCAACTGATTTTAATAGAGAAGAAGTTCAAAAAGAAAAAATTAATTCATTTAAAGATATTGAAAATGATTCTCAAATAGAATATGAAGATAATGTTTATGATCAAGAATTTAAATTATATTCAAATTTATCTTCTGATAATAATGATAATTTAAAAGAAAAAACTAAAAAACGTTTTTTTGATTCAATAAATGATAATATTAAAAATGGAGAAACTAAACTTAATGTTAGTGGAAATAAATTTTATGATGATGATTTAAATCCTGTTTATATTCCTAAAGTTGAAGTTAATAAAGCTAAAAAAGAATCTTTAAAAAAGGATAAAATTATTTTAGATGCAAAAATTAAAAATTCTCAAGATATTCATGATTTAGCCAAGGATATATTAGAAGAAGTATCTAAAGAAGATAATGA
>CANQZY010000021.1 GCA_947628455.1 uncultured Methanobrevibacter sp. | reverse complement strand
TTTATTTATAATTTCATAAAATTTATTATAAAGTTAAACTAATTTATATTTTATCTTGTGATTTATATGAAAAATAGATTAATTAAAAAGACAAATGAAGAATTATCTCCATTAGGATTCGGAGCCATGAGACTGCCATTAAAAAAAGGTAAAATTGACAGAGAAATTGGAAAAAAACAAATATATCATGCAATTAAAAAAGGAATAAATATAATTGATACAGCAGCTACTTATGGAGAAGGAGATAGTGAAAAATTTCTAGGAGAAATATTACAAAATAACTATAAAGATAAAGTAAAAATTTCAACTAAACTACCTGTTTATAAAATAAAAAATTATGATCAAATGGAAAAAACATTAAATAAACAATTAGAAAGACTTCAAAGAGATTCAATTGATTATTATCTTCTACATAATATTGATTTAAATTCTTTTAAAAGAATTTAGAAAATAGATGTTTTTAAATTTCTTGAAAAAGCCAAAAAAGAAGGTAAAATCAAACATATAGGATTTTCATACCATGGCAAAATAAAAGACTTTAAAAAAATAGTAGATAGCTATCCTTGGGATGTAGTAATGGTACAATATAATTATTTTGATGATAATATTAAATTTAATATAGATGGAATAAAATACGCAGCCCAAAAAGGTATGGGAATTTTTATAATGGAACCTTTAAAAGGAGGAATTCTTACTGAAAAAATGCCTAAAAAAGCTGAAAAAATTTTTAAAAATGAAAATAGTGAAAAAACTAATGCTGAATGGTCTTTTGAATGGATTTTAAATAATCCTGAAATAACAACAGTATTCTCAGGTATGAACTCAATTGATCAAATTAATGAAAATATAGCTATTGCAAATAGAGTAACTGCTAACTCATTATCAAATAATGATTTAAAAACAATAGAAAAAGTTAAAAAAGTTATTAGAAACTCTTTAAAGATTAATTGTTCTAGTTGTGGTTATTGCATGCCCTGTCCTAAAGGAGTTAATATTGCAGAATGTATGATGATTTATAATGAAAAATATCTTTTTGAAGATAAAAAAATTATTCCTTCAAGTTTATTAAGATATTTTAGTTTAGTTGGAGGAATAGTTAATAAACCTGCTAATGCCGGACTTTGTAATAACTGTGGAAAATGTATAAAAAAATGCCCTCAAAATTTAAATATACCAAAAGAACTTAAAAAAGTCAAAAAAGAAATGGAAGGTCATGGATTCGAATTTAAAAGATGGATAGTTAAAAATATTGGTCTTCCCATTTATCAGAAATTTAAATATAATTTTTATTGATTAACTTAAAAATATCGTGATTAAAATGAAATTAGAAGAAATATTGAAACCTTGCCCTAAATGCGGATCAAAAGATAAAACTGCTCATAGAAGGATGTTAGATAATTACAGAGCGCATGCCGAACTTGATACTATTAAATGTAATGAATGTGGATATGAATTTGTTATAAATGAAAATATAGAAGAAAATGAGAAGAAAAAGATAATTAAACAATTAAATAAATACTACGGATAAAATGACTTTTCATATAATGATTATTCCAACTCTTAATTGTCCTGGAAGTTGTAAATATTGTTGGGGTTCTGAAAATACTACTGAAATAATGGATATTGAATTAATTGATAATATTATTAACTGGCTAGAAGATTTTAAAGATGATAAAGTCCATTTTACATTCCATGGAGGCGAACCTCTTTTAGCAGGATATGATTTTTACAAAAAAGCTTTAAAAAAATTAAGCCATATTAAAAATTTTGAAGGCTTCTCACTTCAAAGTAATCTTTGGCTATTAGATAATAATTTAATTGATTTATTTAAAGATTATAACGTAAATATTAGTACCAGTATTGATGGTCCAAAAGAGATTAATGATTACCAACGAGGAAAAAGCTACTTTGATAAAACCATGACAAAGTATGAATTAGCTAAACAAAAAGGATTAAATATAAATTTTGTATTGACCATAACAAAATATTCCAAAAAATATAGTGATGAAATATATAAATTTTTTAGAGATAACCAGATGAACCTAAAAATTCATGCAGCTTTACCTTCACTTAGAGGAGATAATGCAGATCTATGGGCATTAAATCCAAAAGATTATGGAGAGTTATTAGTAGAATGGTTAGATAAATATCTTTATGATTTAGATAAATTTAACATAGTTGATTTAGATCATATTTGTAAAAGCACTCTCAGAAGAAGAGGAACACTATGTACATTTGCAAATTGTATTGGAACTACACTAGCTATTGGAGCAGATGGATCAATTTATCCATGTTATAGATTTGTTGGAATAGATGACTATATATTAGGAAATGTTAAAAATAAACCCTCATTAAAACAATTAAAAGAATCTAAAGCTTGGAAAAAATTAGAAGAATTTCAAGAATTCGTAGACAAAAACTGCGAAAAATGTAAATATACTAAATATTGTCAAGGAGGATGTCCATACAACGGACTTGTAACATATCAAACATCAAAAGCTGTTGATCCTCAATGTGAAGCATATAAAATTATTTTTAATGAAGTTTCTAAAAGAGCTAATAAAGAATTTGCAAAAAACGCTTTCAGAATAAATAAACCTAAAAAAGAAGAAGATCCATTTAGTATATTAGATTTAATGATGAAATAAAAAAAAAGTTTATTTATATAATTTCTTTAAGATAATTAAGTAACTCATCTCTAGATTCATCATTATCTAATGCAAATTCAATAGAAGTTTTCAACCAATCTAAACGATTACCAATATCATAAGTTTTTCCTTCAAAAATACTTCCATAAATAACATCTAATTTAGATAATGCATCTGTAAGTTGAACTTCACCACCGACACCAGGTTTTGTTTCTTTAATTTTATTAAAAATATCTGGTGTTAATACATAACGACCCATGATAGCTAAATTAGAAGGAGCATCATTTATTGATGGTTTTTCAACAAGTTTATCTATTTTATAAACATCTTTTTCTATTTCATTTCCTTTGATAATCCCATATCTTTCTACTTTTTCAAGAGGAACTTCTTCAAGAGCTATGGAAGAAGCATTATATTTATTATAAATATCAATTAGTTGTTTAGTACATGGAGTTTCACCTTTTGTAATAGTATCTCCAAGCATAACAGCAAAAGGCTCATCTCCAACATGTTTTCTAGCACAATAAATTGCATCACCTAATCCTTCCTGTTTTTTTTGACGAATATAACAAATTTCAGCCAAATCTGTAATTTCACGTACTTGTTTTAAAGGATTATCTTTTCCTGTAGTTTTTAGTATATGCTCTAATTCAAATGATTTATCAAAATGATCTTCAATAGATCTTTTATTTTTACCTGTTACAATTAGAATATCATCTATTCCTGATGATACTGCTTCTTCAATCACATATTGTATTGTTGGTTTATCAAAAACTGGCAACATCTCTTTTGGTTGTGCTTTAGTTGCAGGTAAAAATCTTGTTCCAAAACCTGCAGCTGGAATTACTGCTTTCATCTCATTATCACCAAAATATTATAAATTTTTCATAAGTTATTTTCTTAAAATAATCTAAAATGATACTTCTTTTTTTTAATAATTATAAAAAAAATAATAATTTTTAAAATAATAGAGTTAAAAATGTTATTTAATATAAAATATCTATAAAGATTTTAAGTGCGGGGGACGGGACTTGAACCCGCGAAGGGACTAACCCAATAGGCCCTCAACCTATCGCCTTTGACCACTCGACCACCCCCGCATTATTATCATTATAAAAATAAGGATATATAATAATAAATATATTAAATATAATATTTAAAGTTATGTAAAAATTAATCTCATATCCTATAATTTAAATATTTTATAAAATTTTAAAATATAGTATAATAATAGTTATAATAATATTTTAATCAGGCAATCTAATATGACAATACCCATTAGGATTTTTATCTAAATATTTCTGATGATAAGACTCTGCAGGATAAAAATTTCTTATTGGTTCTACCTCAATTGCTATATTTTCACTATGTTCTTGTTGTCTTAGAAAAGATTCTATAATCTCTTTTTGATTATTGTTTGTATAATATATTCCTGATCTATATTGTATTCCAATATCATTTCCTTGTCTATTTACTGAAAAAGGATTTATAATACTGTAAAAATCTTTTAATAGCTGTTTTAATGAAATTTCATCTGTATCATATTCTATTTTCACAGTTTCTGCATGCCCAGTTTGTTTAGTGCAAACTTCTTCATATGTCGGATTTTTCGTATTTCCATTTGCATAACCTACTTCTGTTTTTACTACACCTTCTATCCTTTGAAAATATGCTTCAATTCCCCAAAAACATCCTCCAGCTAAATAAATAGTTTCCACCATAAATAATCCCCAATTCAAAATTGATTAGTTTATTTAAATTTTTTATAAAACATTAATTAATAATACTAATACGACTTCCACATAAATAATATTAAATTTTCAAACTATTTAATAATTGTATTGTATTTTCTTTTTACATTAGTTATAATTTTTATAAGCTATGTATTAATTATGAATTATTCATTGACTATTTAATTTAAAGTCAAATTATATTTCATCTAAGATCCTCAAGTAAAAATAATTTGATGTGGGATGAATGTTAATAAAAATAGCATTATATTTTTCTAATTATTAAATGTAAAAATTTCTAACAGAGAACTTTTAAATGATAGAAGTAAAAAAAAAAGAATCAAATGAAGTTTCACATTAACTAATTTCTATTTTTATAATTTTCTTATTATTTTTGCTGGTGATCCTACAGCAAGACAGTTATCTGGAATGTCTTTATTTACTAAACTTCCAGTACCTATTACAACATTATCACCTATTGTTACTCCTGGCAAAATAGTTGATCGGCCGCCAATCCAACATTTTTCACCTATTTTAACAGGACGTGAAAAATTAGTGAAAGTTAATTCTCCATTATCTTTTTTAACTATTCTGTCTTCTGTTTTAACAGGATGATTTGCTGTATATATATGTACTTCTGGGCCTAAAATAGTATAATTTCCAATTTCAATATTGTTAGGATCAAGAAAAACCGCACCTACATTAATAAATACTCCTTTTCCTATTTTAATATTAGATCCTAAATTACATGAAAATGGAAGTAAAATTTGTGAATTTTCACCTATTTCGCTTAATAATTCTTTAAGTAGTAATTGAATTTTATCTTTTTGACTAGGTGGTGTGTGATTAATCTCAAATAATAACTCTGATGCTTTTTCCCATTCTTTATCTGAAGGAAGACCTAAATCACTTAAAGGTCCTACAATTAATTCATCTTTTGAGTAATTCATTATAAAATTTATTTCTTATTTATAATATATAACTTACTATTATACTTCAATTAATATAATTATAAAGTTGTTAATTATTTAAAAAAAAATAGTATTATAAAAAAATAACTGTAATAGTATTTTTTTATAAAATCTTAATTAAATATTAAAAAATCTTATAGTATATTTACTGTATTTGATTTAACTTGACCGTTATAGATTGTTGAAATAATATATCTTCCACTATGTAAATTAATATTTAAATTTGCAATACCATTAGAATCAGTTATTTTATTATAAAAAACACCGTTAATATTAAAAGATACCTTTTGATTTGCTGCAGGTTGTCCATTTGATCCTAAAATTTTAGCAGTAAATGGCACTCTCTTACTAGTGGTCATTTCAATATTTTCTGTTTCTATAACACTTAATACTTTAATATTATTTGACACTATACAATTATTATAAGTTGCTGTTATAACATATTCTCCAGGATTAAGATTAATGTTTAAAGTAGCAATACCATTTTCATCAGTACTTTTAGTATAAATTTTACCATTAATATTAAAGTCTACATTTTTACCTGCAACTGGATTTCCTTGATCATCTAATATTTTAACACTATATTGAGATCCATTTCTGAAATATTTCACTAAATCTTCATTATCAACAATTATAGGCAATACAGTAATAGTATTTGAGATAGTATAATTATTATATGTTGAGTTAATGATATATTCTCCTGGATCAAGATTAATAACTAAAGTAGCTACACCATTTTTATCTGTAGTACTCTTATATTCTTTACCTGCAATATTAAAGGTTACATTTTGATTTTCAACTGGATTTTCATTTTCATCTAAAACAGTTACAGAAAATTGTGTTCCATTTCTGTAATATTTAACAATATCTTCAGCTGATAAAATACCACTACTGGTTGGAATATTATTTT
This sequence comes from uncultured Methanobrevibacter sp., assembly GCA_947628455.1. Lineage (GTDB taxonomy): Archaea > Methanobacteriota > Methanobacteria > Methanobacteriales > Methanobacteriaceae > Methanocatella. The sequence continues at coordinate 7,493 of CANQZY010000021.1, read as the reverse complement.
TCACAGTTCCTGTGATATTATTTACAGCTGAATTGCCTATTAAATTATTTGCTACTAAATAATTATTTGTAACTGTTGAGAGATTATTTTCAGATCTTAAAACATTAACTGCATATGTGGCAGTAGCAGTTATATTGTTACCTGTAATATTTGCTTTAGTATTATTATCATATATTAGTATACCTTGGTTTGTAGCTCCGAACATATCTACAGAGGATCCGTTAGTTTTACCAACACCATTAGATCTGATAGTATTATTATTTATTATAATTATAGGAGTGTTTGTTGCAATAGCCATTGTATAATTACCATTTGCAATAATATTATTATTAGATACTATTTCTTCAGTTCCTAGTAATTCTATTGCATAAGATACATTACTATTAACAGTGATTTTATTATTAGTATAATTTGCAATAACAGTATTATTGTCCCATGCAGATGAATATATACCATATGCATGATCTATTGCAGTTGCATTTATAATATTGTTATTAACTATACCATTAAATGAAGATAAACTAATACCATTTACATATGTATTAGTTATTACTGTAATATTATTAGAGTCAATACTCATATCTTTACCTGATACACTTAAAGCATAAGCGTATTGACCACCTTCAAGAGATAATATATTATTATTAAAGGTTACATCATCAGCATTAATATTAACACCATAAATAGAATTATAATCTCCTTGAGCATTAGTTACTTTAACAGCGATATCATTATTATCAATAACAGTGTTTTCAGAGTTAATTACTAATCCACCTGCAACAATATCCCATGGTCTTGATGGAATATTAGCATTTATAGTATTCCCACTAATAATCACATTTGAGGTATATTCAGTTAAATAGATCGCAGCATTAATAGAATTAATACTATCACCTACTGTTGCATTTCCTAAACCTTCACCAGTAACTGAAATAGTATTATCTTTAATAGATAATATACTATCTCCACTAGATGCAATACCAATAGTATAATTTCCATTAGCAACAATAGTATTGCCAATTACAGTTTCATTAACACCCATTAATTCCATAGCATAAATAGAATTAGAATCTGCTGTAATAGTATTATTTTCATAAATTAGATTAACATCACCATAACTTGCAGTTCCATATGTAACATTTTTAGATTTAACAGTTATATTGTTATTAGAAATAATACCTGAAGCGTTAAATCCTGTTGATGTTGAAATACCACTACTATAATAATTTTCAGAATTAATATTAATAATATTAGAATCTATATTAATATTTTTACCATCAAAACAAACTCCATATGCATAATTTTTTCCTTTAACATTAATATTATTATTAATTATATTATTATTGCTTCCGCTAACTATTACTGCGTAAATAGAATCATAAGAACCTGCAACATTAGTATATTCTAAAGAAATATTATTATTTGATATTGAATTTTCATTACCTGTAGTTTGAATTACATAACTACCATATTCTGTATTATAATCTGGTGCTGGACCATAAGTATTTGAAGCTGAAGGTAACTTAGCATTAATATTATTATTAGTGATTACTAAATTGTTAACATTATCTGAAAGTATAACTCCACTACTATGTTCTGAGGTATTATTGCCTTTTACAGTAATAATATTATCATTAATTGTAATATTATTAGAATTTTCAATTCTTATAACCACATTATCATTATCATTCATTAAATTAAAGTTAATAATATTATTAGTAATTAATATGTTATTTGCTAAAACATTAATCAATGTATCAAGTGAATCTACATTAAATGTAAATCCTTTTATTGTAACATCATCAGTGGTTATAGTTATACCCATATCATAAAATGAAGCATTACTACCATCTAATGTAATATTTTTATTAATTGTTAAATTTGGAAGATTTGAGAAATTACCTTCAAAAATTAATAAATCTTGAGTTACATTAGATTTTAAAATACCATTTTCATCAAAATAGTTATTAAATGTAGTATTATTAATAGTTACATTTTTTGATTCATTAACCAAAACAGTATCATCATATACTATACTATCTATTGCTGTATTATTATCATATAATATTGCATTATCATCATTATTTACAGGTACATAACTATATAATGATTCTTCATTATTATCATTTAAAGATACATTTTGATTATCAGATATTATATTTACTTTATTACTAGATATGTCATTTTCGTTATTATTATCTATATCCTTAACATCATTATTAATATCTTGATTTGCTACTTTTATATCTGAAGAATCTGAAATTATATCTTCTTGATTATCAGCTGCTGATATTGAACCTATTGATATTAACAATAATGATAATAACGCAAGAACCATGAAAATATTATTTTTTTTAATATTTCTCCCTCCATTATTATTCAAATATAATCAAATTATTTTAATCTTTATTAAAAGATGTTTGATTACATTATATTAATTAACATTTTAATTAAATAAACTTTACTAAAAATCATGTGAAAATTAAAAATACATTTATTATCTTTAATCTACAATAAATATACTATCAAATTTTTTTTTATAAACATAAACTCACTAGAGATACATTTTTATGAAAGGAACTTATTGTCTTATAATAGAAGTATCTAAAGATACTAAAATTAAAATTGGTAAGATATTAGGAGAAATAATATTTAAAAAAGGAATTTATGTGTATGTCGGATCTGCAATGAATTCTCTTGAATCTAGATTAAAAAGACATCTATCAGATAATAAAAAAAAACATTGGCATATTGATTATCTGCTTTTAAATAAAAATTCAAAAATAATTAATATTCTTTTCAATATAACTGAAGATAAAATTGAATGTAAAATAGCTAAATTTCTACAAAATAATAGTATTAATAAAATAAAAAAATTTGGTTGTTCTGATTGTAAATGTGAAAGTCATTTAATATATTTTAAAAATCAAGAAAAAGCTGAAAAAACAATAGAAAAATTTTATAATAACTTTAATATTGATTTCTTATCATTACATTAAAAAAAGATGTTTTTTATCCATTTTCAATTTTTTTAATAATGTTTGATGTTTTTTTACTTATTTTGTTATAATTAAATGAATTTGCGATTTTTTTAATTGCATCTAAATTTTTAACATAACAATCAAGCCAATTGAATATATCACCAGGATATGTTTGAATTTGATATTTTTTAAATAATTTACTTGATATTTGATTTGGGTCTTTTCCTTTTAATCTTTCATTAACAATGAAATAAGATATTTCTTGTTGTAGGCATTGGCAAAAGGGTTTTTCTTTACAATTACATTGTAAAAAATCTGTTTGTATTTTAATTAGTGCTTCTTGAAATTTACTATCTAATTTTTCAATTGTATGTCCAGAAGAGATAATATCTAGTGTAGATTCCGCAAATAAATTAGTGGAAAATTTAATTTTAAGTTTATTGGATATTTGGTTGTGGATAGCTGATGATAGATAAGCATTATTAAATAGTTCTAAATTAAGGGCAATAGATATTATTTTTGCCATTAATTTATTATAATTTTTCTTATTTTTATATAAATGAAATTTTTTAAGATATTCTTTATTATTAATAGATTTTTTAATATATTCTGCATTAGGGATTGTTAGAAATGATGTAGAGACTGCTTTTCCATAATTTGTTATTTCTAATTTGTTATTTTCTTTTTTTGTGATTAGACCAAGTTGGTCCATTTCTTTAATTGCTGTTTTCAAATCAATAGGTAGATCAATATTTTTATAATATTTGTATAGTTGTTGTGTGTTTTTAATGGTTTTTGATGATATATCTGCTAATATTTGATCATAACTATTATCTTCATCATATTCTATGTAAATATTTTCAATATCACTTTCCAGGAGTTGTAATGCCATGGACTCTTCACTTTCGCCTTCAAAATCGTTGTTAATTTGTGGGAGTAGATATATTATTCCTTTATCATGATAGCTAGGTCTGCCAGCTCGACCCATCATTTGTGAGAATTCATTGTTTGTGATCCATTTATTTCCCATTGTTAAACTATCAAATATTACTTGAGATGCTGGAAAATCAACACCTGCTGCTAAAGCAGCGGTTGTTACAACAGCAGATATTTTACATTTATCAAAATCTTTTTCTATTTTTTCTTTTTTATTATAAGATAAACCAGCGTGATATGCTACAGCATTGATTTTTTTATTTTGAAGATAATTGGCTATTTGATGTGTTTTTCTTCTAGAATTAGTGAATATAATTGTTTGACCTTTATATCCTTTAGAGGATTTTTTGTTAAATTCCTTTTTAACCAATTTTTCTATTATATATCTTTTATTTGATTCATTTCTAGTGTATATTAAATGTCTTTCTAATGGAACTGGTCTATATGGATAATTTACTAGTTTCATATTAAATTTTGATGCTAAAAAATCAGGATTTTTAATTGTGGCGGAAAGGCCGATAATTTGGGCTTTGGGAAAATTAGTTTTAATTCTTCTAATTAAACCATTAAGTCTAACTCCTCTATTCTCATCATCAATCATATGAATTTCATCAATTACGACTATGCCTAAATTATTTAATGATTTGAAATTTCCTGTTCTAAAAATATAATCAATGCTTTCATATGTTGCTATAAGGATATCGGTATTTTTAATGTTAGAATCTTGTATTTTAAGATTTTCTTTTCCTATGATTCTGTTTTTTCCTACTTTAATATCTATATTTAATCCTAGTTTTTTATATTTTCTTTTAAACTCTCGATATTTTTGATTGGCAAGAGCCACTAATGGTGTTAAAAATATGAATTTGTATCCATTAAGAGCTTTTAAAACTCCTGCTAATTCCCCTACTAATGTTTTACCACTTCCTGTTGAACTTACAACTAGTTCATCTTGACCTTTAAGTAATCCTTCATTAAGGGCTAATATTTGAACTGGAAGTAATTTTTCATCTCCATTTTCGATTAAAACCTTTTTTAAATTTTTGGGTATTTTTAATTTTTTTACCTCAACAGTGGGTAATTTAATTTTAGATTTAGAAACGATTTTATCAAAAAGAGTTAAATCTTCATTTTTAAGTGGATTAAAATGAGGTGAAAGAATCTCTAAAACTCTATTTAAATCAGATGTTTTATCTAAAGTATCTTTTAGATTTCTGAAAATCTTTTTATCAAATCCTCTAAGTTCCATTTCATTTTTAATTAATTCATATGCACAATCTTTGCAGATAATATGATTATTATAGTTATATGAATATTGTGAATTTACAATAGTGATATTTCCATCATATGCGCAAAAATCACATATTTTTGTGTGGCGAACTTTAATATTTAAAGATTTAAGAAAATCCTCAACTTTTTTATCTTTTGTTACTAAAAAAACAGCCTGACTTCTAAGTAATTTAATAACATCTTGTGGAGCCATTAATTTTTCATTTATTATTGAATTATCTTTATATTCCACTATAACTTTATTAATAGATAATTTAGAATCATTTTCTCTAAATTTAATAGTTCCTACAAATTCAGGTATTCTTTTAGAATTTAAAGCATCTTTAGGTGACCCAATAGAAAATAATTTCCACTGTTTTTTTACTTTTTTTAAAACCAACATGATAAGTATCCTTAATAAAAAAATTTATATTTAAGAACTTTAATATTTTACTATTAGATTAAATATCTAAAAAAAAAGAAATAAAGATTTTTATATACTTTTAAAGGAGATGTGTAAATTAATGATAGATAGTATAATTGCAACAATTCTTTCATTTTTCTTTCCTGGAATTGGTGAAATAATTCAAGGAGAACAACAAAAAGGAGTAATGATGTTTTTAATTGCAGTTATTATATGGTGTTTAATTGTAATATTTGGACCTTATATATGGATACTTGAAATTATATACTCATTATATGCTGCATATGACACATACAATATAAATTGATGATAATCTTTTTATCATCTAATTCTAATTTTTTATTAAAAAAAAAATATAAAAAAAAATATTTAATTTTTAATCTTCAATATAATTAAATTTAGTTTCCATAACAATAACTATAACTAAACCAACTACAATAGCTATAATACAAGATGTTATATCAAAAATTCCGAAATTACATGAACTCATAATGTTCATTAAAGGAATTCTTAAAGTTCCCAACATTACTCCAATAAGAAAAGCCATAGTTATCTCTTTATATTTTTCAAGTAAATAATTTAAAATTTTAGAAAATCCTAAAATTCCAATAATAGCGCCAATAATGAAAACGATAATTTCTGTAAATTTCATAGACTCAATAGCCCCTAACATATACTCATATTGTCCTAATAAAAGTAAAAGAAAAGAACCGGAAATACCTGGTAAAATCATTGCGCAAATTGCAATTAAACCAGATATAAATAAAACGGGTAATGTATGTGTTGCAGCTATTGGATTTAGACTTACAAAAATATATGCTAAAATAAAACCAATTATAGTTAAAATAATATGTTTAATATTCAATTTAGCTATTTGTCTGTATAAAACATAAGCGGATGCGATGATTAAACCTAAAAAAAATGAAAAAGTAACTGCAGTATGCACATCCATACAATAAGTTATTATTTTAGCTAAACTTATCATTGCTATTGCAATTCCTAGTAGTAATGGAATGAAAAATTTATAATCAATTTCTTGTTTAAATCTAACTTTAAATTGTGAAAAATTAAATTTAATCAAAGGTTTTATGAACGTGAAATTAATTTTACTAATTGCATGAACTAAATGTTCATAAATACCTGTTATTAATGCAATAGTTCCTCCAGATATTCCGGGAACAATATCTGCAGAACCCATTAGTAAACCACGAATAAAAATTAAAAATGGTTCTAAGAATTTTTTATTCAATAATATCCTCCTCATAAAAAAAGATTAAAAGAAAATATAAAAATATTTTATTTTTATATAATAATATTAATTTTAATATTATAAAAATATTTATTTTCCAATATTTTGTTTAACTAATTGTTGAGCATAAGGAGTTATATTATTAATTAGAATTTGTTTTAAGAATTTGCCAGTGTAGGTGTCTTTTTGTGTTATTTCTTCAGGAGTGCCGGTTGCTATTACTTTACCTCCACCATCGCCGCCTTCAGGACCTAGATCAATGATATGATCAGCAGTTTTAATAATATCTAAATTATGTTCAATTACAACAACTGAATTTCCTGCATCAGTTAAACGATTAAGAACAGATAATAATCGTTTAATATCTTCAAAATGAAGTCCTGTAGTTGGTTCATCCAAAATATACATTGTTCGACCAGTGTTAGTCCTGGAAAGTTCTTTAGCTAATTTAATCCTTTGGGCTTCACCTCCAGATAATGTAGTAGCTGGTTGACCAATTTTCATATAACCTAAACCTACATCTTCAAGTGTTTGTAAAATCTTTTTAATTTTTGGAATATTATCAAAAAATTCTAAAGCCTCTTCTACAGTCATTTCAAGGACTTCATATATATTTTTACCTTTATATCGAATA
>CANQZY010000020.1 GCA_947628455.1 uncultured Methanobrevibacter sp. | reverse complement strand
TGTTTATAGCTAAATATGAGGATGTTCCGGGAAGTATTGGTAAAATTGGTTCAAAGTTAGGTGAGTATGGTGTTAATATTGGGATTATGCAAGTGGGAAGAGATAAGAAAGGCGGTAGGGCTATAATGATTTTGACTTTGGATAAAGAAATTCCAAAAGAAGTAATTAAACAGATTCAATCATTAGATAATGTTTATGAAGCTGTGGGATTAGAATTGTAATTATATTTTAGAGAAAATAAAGATTATTTTTTTTTATTTCACCATCCCTCCTCTTTTTTTTTATTTTTTTTTAAAAATCATTGAATTCTTGATTAAATTCATCGGTTTCGTCAAGTAGTCCTGGTTTTAGTATTTCGTTATCATCTAATATATCGTCTTCATCGAAAAAATCATCGTAGTCATTTTTATTTAGGTGTTCGTAATTTCCTATAGTGTAATTTATGGTGTTTCCATATTTATCATATGCTTTAAATGTTTGATAAGAGTATGGTAGGCAGACTATCATGTGGAATAGTCCGTGTTTGGAAAATGTGTATAAGTCTGCATCTGATGGTTGGGCGCTTGGGCCGGGGTGGGAGTGGACTGTGCCCCAGTATTTTAATGTTGGGGGTATCATGTCACTGTGGAAAACTGCTCCGGAATTGCCTGTTTCTCCGGGTAAAAATATTAAACTTGTGATATAGAGTATTTTGTCTTTAATTTTACCGTCGAATAGTGCTAAGAATTCGTTGGGATATGCTTGGTTAGCATAGTAAATAACTGAATTTAATACTTCTTGGTCAACTTTTATTTTGTTGAATTTTTTTTCTTTGTTGTGAAATATTTTGGAAATAAAGCTCATTATCTTTTTTTCTCACATGTTTTTTTTTATTATAATATTATTGTTGTAGTTTATTGAAAAAGTTTTCTGAAAATAGAGGTAGGTTATAATCTTTATAAATAAATTTTCTATAAGAGATGGTGGGTGTTTGGTTTTTTTTGTTGAATCCTGTGATTTTTTTTGGTTTTTTGTAAATTCCGATTCCTCTTTTTTTCCAATTTTCTATATTGTTTAGGTTGATTCCGTTTTTGTATAACATTTCGTGTATATCGCTATTTTTTAAGCCTTGCATTTTTTGGAGAGGTATGTTATTTTTTTGGCAGAATAGTGTTCCGTGGCCATTTACACAATTTCGCCATGCTTCTTTTTGTCGGTTTTTGAAATATTTGTGAATGTCTGAGTGGTTAAGTGTTAGTATTCTGCAGTCGAATGAAATGGGTTTGTATATTTTTTTTTGAAAGTATTTGTGGAGGTTGTTTGTAAATGAGCTTGCTGTGAAACTTGAAAAAATAGAATCTAATTTTTCTACTCTTGCATTAAATGGTATGTTGGATAGTAGGATGTTGATTTCGTCAGAGAATGTGTAAATGAATGATGGTGCGAATTCTTGGAATAGATCATAGCATACGTCTGTCATTAAGTTAGTGAATTTTTTGTCTAGTGGTTTGTCTAGATTTAAAAATTGGGATAGTTTATGGAATTTTCGCCCATCAATTCTTAAAATGATGTTGAAATTTTTAGGGATTTTTAAGTTAGAGTATAACTCATAATCTTTCATGAAATCACCAAAAAAAATGGAGGAGGGTTGGTGGGTTTTTTTTTATATTCCTATGTTTATAGTTTCGTTTAAACTTTTGAGAAGTTTGATTGCTGATAAAGCGGCTAGCATGCTTGTTTTGGGATTTGCATTGCAAGGGTGGTTTTTAGTGATGGTTTTGAATTCTCCGAATTCTCCTTTAACTGTGATTTCATGGACGTTTTGATTGACTTCAGGATCTACGATAATTTTGACGTTTATATCCATGTTGCAAGCTAAGCTAATAGTGGCTGCAACGTTGATATTTAGAGGGAATTTTTTAACAGCTTGTGAAGCTTTGCCTTCGAAGAGTGTTTCTTTTTTATAGATGTCTTTGCCTAAGGATTTGGGAGATTTGCGTGTTATTAAATTAACTTCTTGTAGGTTGAAATCGCTGACTGCTTTGATTCCGTCTAGTCCTACTATTGCGCCTGATGGAAGGTGGATTTTGGAGTTGTTTTTTTTAGCAATATTATAAATGGAATGGTAGAATTCTTTGTCCATTAGTGCTCCGATGCTCATTATAATCATGTCTTTTCCTTTTTTTAAAGCTGTTGGGGCATATTGTTTAACAGAATCTGGTGAGGCGCATTCTAAGATTAGATCTACTTTGTCGATCATTTCTTCAAAGTTAATAACTGCAATGCCGTGGTTGAGTGTGGCGAGATTTTGTGCTCTTTCTATATCTTTATCGTAAAAATAAGAGATGTTGATGTTAATATTTTCTGATGAGATATTATTTGTAATAATATTGGCTATCGCACCACAGCCAATTAAACCAACAATCATAAAAATCTTTAAAAGAGAAACTGATTTTTTTTTTAAAAATCTTTTCTAGGTCTGTCAACTATATTTGTATTGTTTGTTTTAGGGTTTGATGGTACAGAGTTGGGGATTTGGGGTTGAGGTTGAGGTCTGCTTTTTTTAATATCTGCTGCATTTATTAATATGATATCTCCAATAGCTTGTACTTTATCAAAATCTACTACTAATAGATCGTTTTTGAAGCTTCTAACTTCGTTTTCTTCTTCGGGTACTAATTGGAATCCTCTTCTCATTATGTCTCTAAAGCCTACTTCTTTTTTTTCTAGTTCTATGGCTCTTACTTGTAATTTTGAAATTGTTCCGAGTCTAATGTTGAGGATAACATCCGCAACTCTTCCCACATAATAACCTGTAATTGTATAAATATCTAAATTGTATAAATTTGAAACTTCCACCATTCTAACACCAAAAATCTTATTTGTTAGTATTTAAATAAAAAAAATTATAAAAAGCACATTTTATTATTATATTTTATTTTACTCAAACTAATTATAATTTATTCAAGTGTTAATATAAATAGTTTATGAAAAAAAAAATATTTGAAAAATGATCTTTTAAGGCGTGTGGAATATAAAATTAAATATATTATTAATTTACATAAATATTACTTTATTATTACATGTTTGTGTGGAGAGAATAGTTTTGTGGGATACAAGTAAAGATTATAGGATTTTAGTTGCGAATAAATCTAGGGAGAATTATTTGAATTTGATGCCTACTGCATCTTTTAGGGGTAGTTGGAATAAGAAAATGGCGATTGAGAGTGCTAAATTAATGAATGGTGATTTTCAATCGTTGTTGTATTGTTATCTTGAAGGAAAAGAGTTAGTGAACTCTCCTAATGTAGATAATTTAATTAAAAGTGCCAATGAAATTATTGGATATCTGGGAGGGAAAGATTGGAATAAGACTTTTTTAAATAATTCTTCTAAAGATGATAAACAAAAAACTTTAGAGAATATTGCGAAAATTAGGTTTTTTCTTGATAGTGTTTTAGGTTTAAAGGAGAGGTTAGCTTTAGGATCTATTGATGATCCTATTGTAGGTATTGATATTAAAGTAGGACGTATAATGAGTGTGTCTAAACATCCTCATGCTGATTCTTTAATGATTTGTAATGTTAATTTAGGATCTAGAGCTATAACAGTGGTGACCAATGATTTAGAAGTTAAAGAGGATAATGTTGTGGGTGTTTCTTTACTTCCTCCTCAAACTTTTATAGAGATTACTAGTGAGGGAATGTTTTTGGGGATGGATGGTAGTGTTTTAAAGAATGTTGAAGGTGGAATTGGTGAAATGCCGAAAGGAATTCCTATGCAATCTTTAAATGAAACTCGTAATTTGGTTGAATTGTATTTAAAAAAGTGAGAATTTTAGTGTTTTTATTTTAAATTTAAACCTATTAATTTTATTTTTGTCATTTCTTCAATGGCGTATTTTATACCTTCTTTTCCGATTCCACTATTTTTAAATCCTCCGAAAGGCATGTTGTCTGTTCTGAATGTGGGTTGTTTATTGATGAATACTGTTCCTGATTCAATTTCATTAGCGCATCGAAGAGCGTTTTTTAAGTTTTCTGTATAAACACCTGCTTGTAGACCATATTCTGTATTATTAGCTATATTTATAGCTTCATCAACAGATTTTATTCTGATTATAGGTGCTATGGGTCCGAAAGTTTCATTTGTAACTAAATCCATTTCTGGTGAAACATTATCTATTACAGTAGGTTCATAAAATGTTTTTTTTCTTTTTCCTCCGGTTAATATTTCAGCCCCTTTTTTTACTGCATTATTTACCGTTTCTTCCACCATTATAGCGGCATTTTCATTTATTAAAGGTCCAATGTCTGTTTTTTCATCAAGAGGGTTTCCTATTTTAAGTTCTTGTGTTTTTTTAACTAATTTTTCTATAAATTCATCCGCTATAGAATTATCAATAATTATTCTTTTAACTCCCATGCAAACTTGACCTGCGTTTAAATATGCTCCTCTAACAGCCCCTAATACTGCTTCATCAATATTAGCATCATCTAAAACAATTAATGGATCATTTCCACCAAGTTCTAAAGTTAACTTTTTCATTCCTGATCTTGATGAAATCATTAACCCTGTAGGCACACTTCCTGTAAAAGAAATTTTATTTATATGAGGAGAGCTTACTATTGCATCGCCTACTTCATTACCATATCCTGTAACTACATTTATCACACCTGGGGGAAATTGTTCATTAATTATATCTGCACATTTTAAAACTGTTAGTGGTGCATCTAATGGAGGTTTTATTACTACTGTGTTTTTACATGCTAAAGCTGGTGCAATTTTATGTAGTGTTAAGTTTAAGGGATAGTTAAATGGAGTGATTGCTCCGATAACTCCTAATGGAATTTTTTGTGCGAATGTGAAAAAGTCTTTTCCATTTAAACCTGCATCTAGAGGCACGGTTTCCACATAAATTCTTTTGGATTCTTCTGCAGATAATTTTAGAGTTTCAATTGATCTTTCTAATTCTACTTTAGATTCTTTGATGGGTTTTCCTACTTCTAATGTTAATAGTTTAGCTAAATTATTCTTATTTTTTCGAAGTTTTTCATAAACATCATATAGTTTATTGGAAATTTTGAAAGCTGACATCTCCTGGATATCTTTTTTAGCATTGACCGCAGCTTTAATAGCTCGATGAACATTATTTAAATGAGCTATAGGAACTGTATCAATTGTTTGACCATCATATGGATTTTTAACCTCATACATATCATTATCTGTAACTTTCATACCATCTATTAACATATCCATTTTTATCTCCCTCCTACAAAAAAAAAGAAAATTCATGAGTATTTTAATTTTTTTTTATTCTATTTTTAAAGGTAATTTTCCAAGTATTCTTCCAATATTGTCTATTTTCACACTATCTTCGAGTCTAACACCAAATTCTCCTTCAATATAAATTCCTGGTTCTACTGTCATGACCATGCCATTTTCTAGAATAGTATTATCGTTAGATGAAAATGAAGGATATTCATGTATATCTAAACCTAAACTATGGCCTGTAGAATGAATAAAATTATCACCATAACCATATTCAGTGATAATATCACGAGCCACACGATCTATCTCACAACATCGAACACCCGGTTTAATAGCTTGAATAGCTTTATTATGAGATTCTTTTACAATATCAAAAATTTCATGTTGCTTTTCACTGTAAATAATAGTACGAGTATTATCTGAACAATAACCCTGATACTTACTTCCCCAATCAATTAAAATAGGGTCTTTTAAACTCTTAGAGGTAGGTGTAGCATGAGGAAGACTAGAATTAGAACCGCTTGTTACAATAGTATCAAATGATTCGCACTCACCACCATTACTTCGCATGAAAAAACCCAATTCATAAGCAGCTATATTCTCCAAAACACCAGTATCATGCTTTTCTATGAAATTAACTTCCCTAAATGCTTGTTGAGCTATATCAGTTGCTTCTTCTATCTTAAAAATCTCTTCAGAAGTCTTAACAGCCCTTTGTTTATTAACAAATTTTTCACAACTTACATTAAAATCATCCTTAAACTTCTCATAACTTTCAAATGGAAGTGTAGGTTCAATTGCCAAATTACTAACTTCAGATTTCAAATCACCTATAAACGAAGAAAAACTTTCAAAATTCTTAACCTCCACAGAAGAATCCTCTCTAGCTAATTCCCCATCCATACTCGAAACATAAACAACAGGATCTTCCTTAATAACCAAAAAAGCAAAACTAGTCGGCATATAACCCGTAAGATATCGAATATTTGAAAAATCAGATAACAAATAACCATCTACATTAACATTTTCCATATCCTTTAAAATATTATCAATATGTAACTGTCCCATAAAAACATCACACACCCATCTAATCATTACTAATTTAAATTATCATTTTTATTTAATATCTAAGTTTTTATTAAAAAAAAAATATAGGATATAAAAATTTATATAATAACATTAAATACATAAGATGTATGTTTAAAATTACTACACATGAATTAAGAGATTTAATAATATCTTTTTTTGTTATCTCTCTTTGTTTTGGAATTTTATATGTTGGTCGTGATTTTGAAGCATTATACACCATACTACCTATAACTATGATAGGAGTAGGAATAGGATTTATTTTACATGAATTAGGCCATAAATACACTTCCATACACTATGGTTACTGGGCAGAATATAAATTATGGCCCGCAGGATTAATTCTTGCATTATTCAGCTCTTTTATCGGATTTGTATTTGCTGCTCCCGGAGCTGTTTATACATACGGAAATTTCATAGACACCAAAGAACATGGCATCATCTCTGTTGCAGGATCTATTGTTAATATAATTCTCGCAATAATATTTTTACTAATAGCCATAGCCATATATCCTACAATTACACCATTTAATGAAATATCACAAATAGGTTTTTTAATCTGCGCTTTAGGATTCTCAATTAATAGTTATCTAGCTGCTTTCAACATGATACCTATCTGGAATCTTGATGGATCTAAAGTTTTAAAATGGAATGGATTAGTATGGTTAAGTGTAATCGGAATATCTGGAATAATGACTTATTTTTCCATGACAATGGGTGTAGAAAATATTGTAAGAATAATTTTAGGAATTTAAAAAATATGACTCAAGATAAAATAAATTATTTTCAAGGCACTCAAAGAGTAATCTCACCTGAAGAAACAATAAAAAAAACCGAATCCAAGCTTAAAACAGCAGGAATAACACGAGTAACTGAAATCACTCATTTAGATCGTTTAAAAATACCTGTTTTCTCAGCAATCCGACCCACCTCTGAAAAAGGAAGTATAAGCGTTTATGCAGGAAAAGGAATTAACACAAACCAAGCCAAAGCATCAGCAATGATGGAAGGATTCGAAAGATATTCAGCAGAAAAACAAAAAACAGATAAAACAATAATATCCACCACAGACGAATTAAAACAAGATTACATTGAACCCCAATCATTAAATATTCCTAAAGAAACAAAAATCGATAAAATAGAATGGAGCAAATGTTATGACCTAATTGACAAAAAAGAATATTACGTCCCATCTAACGCAATTTTCCACCCTTACAATTACAATAACCTATTTAAAAGCAACACCAACGGCCTAGCATCCGGAAACACACTAAACGAAGCAATATTACACGCAATATTCGAAGTCATAGAAAGAGACGCATGGAGTATTTTCGAACTCACCAAAAAAAACTCTAAACAAATCAACCTCCAATCCATCCAAAGCAAAACCATCAACAACATCTTAGACAAATTTCAAAAACAAAACATACATATTAAACTAATGGACCTAACTGCAGACATTAAAATCCCCACAATAGCAGCATCCAGCGACGACAGACAATTAAAAGACCCCGGATTACTAACACTAGGAATAGGCACTCACTTAGATCCAGAAATAGCCATTCTAAGAGCACTCACAGAAGTCGCTCAAAGCAGAGCCACACAAATACAAGGATCAAGAGAAGACACCACCAGAGCAGACTTCATAAGAAAAGCAGGATACCAAAGAATGAAAAAAATCAACAAACACTACTTCAACCAACAAAAACAAAAAATCAACTACAAAAACATCCCAAACAACAGCAAAGACACCATAAACAAAAACATCAAATTCACAATAAAACAACTACAAAAAAACAACATCCAACACGTATTATACTATAACCTAACACGACCCGAACTAAACATAAACGTTGTACGCGTTATCATACCCACAATGGAATTATACTCCATCGACAACACACGACCCGGATACAGATTTATTAAAGCAGAAAAGATAATATGAAAATAATAATATACACCGGACTTTCCATTTCATTTGATGAAGCACGAAAAATACTAGACAACACACCCCACACCCAAGTAATATACAAAAAACCCATTAAAAGAGGAGACATAAGTCTAGCTATCCAAGAAAAAGCAGATATCATAGGAATCATTGACGGAGTATTCCATCAAACACCCGCTGTAGCTCACAAAGAAATATTAGAAGCCATAAACAAAGGAATAACCGTAATCGGATCATCAAGCATGGGAGCGCTAAGAGCATCCGAATTAGACAACCTCGGAATGAAAGGAATAGGATACATCTACAACCAATACACCACAGGCCAAATCACATCCGACGACGACGTAGCACTCATATCAGACAACAACACACTACAACCACTATCAACACCACTAATATCCATAAAATACACCCTCTCACAAGCCGCCCAAAAAAAAATAATCACAAACAAAGAAAAAAAAGAACCACTACAAATAGCCAAACAAACATACTACCCCCAAAGAAACTACCCCCACCTACTATCACAATCCCACCTAAACACTCAAAAAAAAAACAAACTAACACAATTCATCAACAAAACCACCGACATAAAAAAAAAAGACGCCAAAAAACTACTAAAATACATTAAAAAAAAAATCACCACCCCAAAAACACAAACAACTGATAAAAATGAATAAAATAAAAAAAGTAAAAAAAATACTAAAAAACCAAAAAATAGCCATCGCATTTTCCGGAGGAGCAGACAGCACACTAATATCATACCTAGCACAAAAAGTATGCCACAAACCACTAGCCATAACAATCAACAACCAACTCATGCCACACAACTTTATAAAAAACACAAAAAAAATATGTAAAAAACTCAAAATAAAACAAAAAATCATCAACATCAATTTTTACAAAAACAAACAAATAATAAAAAACCCACCTAACCGCTGCTACCTATGCAGAGACGAAATGTACAAAGCCATACAAAAAACAGCGCAAAAAGAAGGATACACCACCATCGTTGACGGCACCAACATCAGCGACCTAACACAAGACCGACCCGGAATACTAATCAATTACAAAAACAACATAAAAAGCCCATTCATAGATGCCCAACTAAACTCAAAAGAAATCCACCAATACCTACAAAACAAAAAAATCCCCTACTCCACCTCAACAACATGCCTAGCAACACGCATACCATTCCACAAACAACTAACACCCCAAAAACTAAAAAAAATCGATTCATGCGAAAAAACCATCTACAACAACACCCACTGCAAAATCGTAAAATTCAGATCAATCTCAAAGACCACACATATCATCGAAGTTGACAATATCCAAGAACTTCTAAAAAAAAACAAACTAAAAAAAATCCAAAAAAAACTAAACAAAAAAATACAAGGAAAAATCTATCTAAACATAAACCCCATACAAAACAACCAAAAAATCACCCTAAACTACAAAAACAACAAATTCACATACAAACTACCCTACAACATTGACCTAAATAAAACCAAAATCCCAAATAAAAAAATCACAATAAAAAAAGATGGAACCATAATCGGCGATAATTTCAAAAGCTACCAAGAAGCCCTAAATGAATTTATAAAAATACTACCACACATCAGAAGAACACTCCCCTAAAAAAAAAGAAACTAATTATTTACTATTATTTCATATTTTTAAAAACTATCTCAGGTGTTTTAATAACTTTTTCTATAGTATCTTTAAATGAAACTGACAACTCATTTTCATTACAATCACTATTATTATTTTTAAAACAAGACAATCTAAGTTGTTTTCCATCAATCTTAAATCTAACATCATCTGCAACAACTTCTATAAGATTAATCTCAATTTCAGACGCTTCCGCTAACGGCCCATCTGATTCAACATCATATTTTAAAAATAAATCTTTATGAGGCAATAATTCATTAATTGTTCTTTTAATTACTGACTCAAATAACTCTAAAAATTTTTCAACTGGAGGTAAATTATTAGCCCAATAATAAGCCAATATGGAATTAAGAACTATCTCATGTTCTACAAAATCATCTTTAAGCCTAGCTCTTACACCAATTTTATTTCCATCCATAATTTTTATAACTAATACCGGTATTAATCCCATATTATCACTGTTTGACTAAAGATTTAATTAAATCACTAGCTCTTACAAGACCAATTAAATCTTCTTCAACACCAATGACAGGAATTTGCTCGATATGTAAATTTTTCATTTTTTTAGCACAATCACTAACTGTAGTTTTAATATTAGCAACTTCAAGATGATCAGAAGTAACATCTTCAACTAACTTATCAGAAAAAATTAAACAATTTTTTTCTATATATAAGACAGATGTACTATCCCAAGACCATTTATCCCCTTCAGTACCCACAGTAGAACTATGTTCTGAACGTTCAGATTTAATTTCACTTTCAGCAAGAAAATCTGTTTCAGTCAAAATACCATTTAATCTTGCTTCATCATTTAAAACCAAAATTGACTTTAAACCAAATAATCTCATGCTTTCAAAAGCTATATTTAACGGAGTTTTCTGCCAAGTTGTAGGAATATCTGTAATCATATATTTTTCAACAGGATCTTGAATATCCATTGTAGCTAAAGCTTTTGAAATTAAATCAAATGATGTAATAATCCCTACTAAATTTCCATCTCTATCAATTATAGGAATTCTTCTAACTTTATTTTCAACCATTTTTTCAACAACATCATCAATATCATCTGTTGGAAATGCTGTTATTAAATCACGAGACATTAACATTGCAATTTGTTCTTCATCTGGATTAACAATCAAATTTGAACGAGTTATTAAACCCACTAATTCATCAGTGTTTCCTTTAACCACAGGTAAAACTGAGATATTCTTTTTACGCATTAACTCTAATGCTTTCTCCCTATTTCCAGGCACTGAAATACTTACAACATCTTTAGACATTACTTTTTTTACTTTCATCTAAATCGCCTTATTTAAGAAATTAACGTACTAAAAAAACAGGACATTTAGCTGATTTAATAACTTTATCAGCCACACTACCCATTAAAAATCTATCAAATCCTGATTTACCTGAGCTGCCAATAACAATTAAATCAATATCTAGTTCTTGCGCGGTTTTAATAATTTCTTTTGCAGGTGATCCCTCTTTAATAACAGGAGTAATCTTCACACCATCATGCTCTTTTTCATTTAAATCTTCAAACTCCCGAATATTTTTCTCCGAATCTTGCTTTAACAACTTAGTTAAATCATATACTTCATTATCCAAAGGCAAAGTATTAACAAAATTATTTTCTATCACGCTTAAAGCTATAACTTCAGCTCCAGTTAATTTAGCAAGAAATAAAGCTTGTTCTTCAGCTTTTAACGAATATTCTGAACCATCAGTTGGAACTAATATCTTTTTAAACATAATAAAACATCCATCAAAAAAATTTAACTTATATCAATAAAATTTATGAATATTATCTCTATTAATAATATTTATTATATCTTTCGTTTGCAAACGATTAACAATACTAAGATAAGGATTCCTAGACCTCTGTCTAGCAACTACCAACTGTGAAAAATTACCCACCCCAATCTCACACTTACCCACTCTCTGATTAACATCATTATAACACACATTAGTAGTCGCCATTTTAACCAAATCCCTAGAAGAAACACAAACACCATACCTAAGAGAATACATCTTAACAACAAACTCCAACTCCCTAAACATAAAAGGAGAATTCAACATAACATTATCCGTACCCAAAATAGGCTTTATACCACACCTAACAATCCTATCCAACGGAGGCCAACCCACAGACAATGCCGCATTAGAACGAGGACATAAAACTAAATTAACACCAGAATCCAAAATCAACCTCAAATCATCATTCACTGAATTAGTCCCATGAACAATCTGATCAAAACCACACTCAACAGCCCTCTCAACCTCAGATTTACCATATTTCTCTAAACTATCCTCCTGACAAAAAACAGACTCCGCAGCATGTATTGAACACATCTTATTAAATTTACCACACTGACCCACAATTAAATCCGCAACTTCACTTTGAATCTCACCAAACCCACTTGGAGCAATACCATCACAATACTTTAAAAGTTTCCTAACAGCTATCTTAACCTCCCTCAAATCAGGATCATCCCTATAAAAAGATTCATCACGACCTAAAATAATAGAAGATATAGGAACATCTTTAATCGCACTTTTAAGAAGTTTTACACCTTTAACACCACCTTCCCTATAATCAATAAAATGAGTAGTTCCAGAATTAAACATCTCCCATAAAGAATCCCTCATATTATCCACTAAATCCTTATCAGAACTTTCCAATAACGAAATATGCTTAATACCATTCGGAGGCTTTACTATCTCATCCAAACTCAAACCATAACCCACATCTTTAATAATAGAATCACCAATATGAGTATGACCATTTAAAAATGATGGAAAAACAACACAACCCTCAGCATCAATAATCTCCCCTTCAAAAACATCTTTATTAATCTCAAGAATTATCCCATCATCAATCAAAATATTCTCATATGATGGCTGAAGATTTTTACCTTTTAAAATTAAACCATTAGCAATTGTAAACATTACTAAACAATTATCTAAAACCATTATTTATAACTTTCAATCAATTTTTAAAAAAAAAAGATAATAGTGAAAATTTCATATAACAAAAAAAACATATTTTACCTATAAAAAAAAAAATTATTATGCTGAGGATGGTTTATATTAAATTTGAAGATATAAGATATTTTTATAGAAATATAATTAAAAATGGCGATGTATACCGCATTAAATATAAAAATAAAGATTATGGAGAATTTAAAAAACTATCCGACGCATTATACGAAAGAGATGCTCTAATACACTGCAATTTCGACTACGATCTACTCGTAGAATACGACATAAAAAATAAATACGAAAACATGGATTTACCCCCATTTCCAAAAAAAAGATCTAAAGGCAGAATAAAAGGAAACAACATAAAAAAAGATAAAATCGAAGGTAAAATACTCTTTGATCACAAAATAAAACAATTCTATATAAAAAAAGAAGACAAAATCTACCAATACTGCGACACAATGACTGAAGCATACTATATTAAAAAAAAATTAATAGAAAACAAATGGGATGAAAACTGCCTTATAACAACCAACAAAACCAAACTAAAAAATAAAATAACCAAAAAAAAATAAGAATATAAAAAAAAGAATTATAAATCATCAATATGTTCATTTAAAGATTTTACATTTATCTCATTATTTTGAATTACTTCAATAGCATTTAAAGCAGCCCTTGCACCCGCCAAAGTAGTAACATATGGAATACCCAACTCAATTGCTAATCTTCTAATAATATAACCATCCTTAGCCGATTGTTTACCCTCTGAAGTATTAATTATCAAATCTATTTCTTTATTTAAAATAGCATCCCTAATATTCGGCGAACCCTCAGATACTTTTTTAATCTTTTCAATATCAACACCCTTAACCGCATCAGCTGTTCCACTAGTAGCAACCAAACCAAAACCTAAATTAACCGCCTTCTCTGCAATAGGAAGAATTTTCTTTTTATCCTGCTGTTTCACACTAATAAAAATTTTGCCTTTTTTAGGCAGATCCATCCCTGCAGAAAGCTGAGATTTATAAAAAGCCATACCAAAACTACTATCAACACCAATACTTTCACCAGTAGACTTCATTTCAGGACCCAACACAGTATCCGAATCTGGAAGTTTTAAAAACGGAAAAACGGACTCTTTCACAGCCACATGATTTATTTTAACCTCCTTTGTAAGTCCAAAATCAGACAACTTTGAACCAGTCATAATCCATGTCGCCACCTTAGCCAAAGGAACACCAATAGCTTTACTCACAAACGGAACTGTTCTACTCGCCCTAGGATTAGCTTCAATAATATAAACTCTCTCCTCATCCAATTTAACCGCATATTGAATATTCATCAAACCCTTAACATTCAACTCTAATGCAAGTTTCTTACTTTGCACACGAATAGTATCTAAAATATGAGGAGGTATTGTTTGAGGAGGAATAACACAAGCAGAATCCCCTGAATGAACACCCGCTTCTTCAATATGTTCCATAATACCCGCAATAAAAACCTCCTCACCATCACATAAAATATCAACATCCAATTCAATAGCATCTTCTAAAAATTTATCAACTAAAATAGGATGTTCCGG
>CANQZY010000019.1 GCA_947628455.1 uncultured Methanobrevibacter sp. | reverse complement strand
TGAAGTATACTCAGATATTAATCCACCTAACATTATAATAGCAATTATTACAAGTATTAACAAAATAATTAATACAGGTATAGTTAAACTTTGTGAAATTATATCTAAAATTCCTGAAATATATTCTGTTCCGGCTATTGTTGTACTCATATTTTATCACCAAAATATTTTTTTTTATTTTAAGAGATTATCGCTTTTTTTATTTAGAACTATTCCAATAATTATTAGAACTATTAAAACTATAATAACACCAATAAAAGATTGAGATGGGATCATAGTTACTGGATCTAAAGAATTACCCGATTTAGCCATTACAGATGCAATATTTGGAATTACAAGCGCGGATAATAAAAAATAAGCTCCTAAAAATAACATAAAATTTCCAAGAATAACAGGATAAGGTTTATTAGTAAATTTAATTAAACTCTTTGATGCAAAATATGTAATTAACATTACAGCTACTAATGCAATAGCTACAAATATACTTAAATAAGAAATTCCAACTCCAAGAGTTGGTGCAACAATTAATATACTTACAACAATTGAACCGAAACAACAAGGACAAGGTGCAACAACTGCCATGCATGTTGCAGTACTTGTGTTCTTATTATGCACTTTCCATTCTCTTATAGTAAGTAAACCTGCAATAATCATTATTGAAGCCATTACTAAATAAAATATAGTATTATACCCATAAATTGCGTCTGTAATCTGTTGTGAATAAAATGAAGCAATATACGAAATTAAAAAAACTCCGATTCCATATCCTGCACAAATAAGAGCAAATAATTTTTTAGATAAATTAGCAAAACCAGATGCTAAACCAATTTTTATTCCAAAAACTAAAACAGCAGCTAAAACTCCTAACTGCCATAATATTCCCATTATATCCATTTTATTTCCTCATATTCAATTAAATTATTAATTAGATTATTTGAAAAAAAAATATATCTAATTTAATTTGATACTATTTTTAATTCATTTTCATGAAAAAAAAAATAGTTTATATTAATTTTAACTTGATTAATAATTTAGATTATAATAATAATCTATTCTATAAAATATGAAAATTATATTTCAAATTTTATCATATTAAACTAATAATTAATCAAGTACAATTAAATTATATAGTTTTATAGTATTTAATTAATTACATAATATTTAAAAATTATAAAACACCAAAAAAATAAAATTCTTCTTTTTTTTTACTTAAAAAAAAATATTAATTAAAATATTAAATAAAAAAAAAATATAATTAAATAATAAATTTTATTATATAACTGAAATTTATCCCAAATGTAGTGAAATACTAAAAATAACTTGAAAAAGAGGATTGTAATTTAATACTTAAACGGGAGATAAAATGATTTATAAGATCAATTAAATTCATTATTATATTAAAATAAAAAATTATATTCTAAAAAAAATATATAATTTATAAAAATTAATTTAAAGACCTCAATTTAGAGGTCTATAACAAATTTAATCTTCTTCTCTACGAGTACCTAATTCATTATCAAGTAAGAATAAAAGATCTTTAGAATCTCCAGCTCTTTTAATCTTACCCAAATTATCCCTCGCATTTTCTTCTTCTTCAACTTGTTCTGCAACATACCATTGTAAAAATTGATTAGTTGCATAATCTTTAGTTGAAATAGCTAACTCAACTAAATCATTAATTAATGAAGTAACTAACTGTTCATGTTCTAATACATGTGTAAATACTGCTTCAACAGAATCCCATTTATCTTGTGGTTTTTCTATAGATTCTAATGAAACATTATTTCCCCTAGAAATCACGTATTCATAAAGCTTTGCTCCATGATCTTCTTCTTCTTTGGATTGAAGTTTCATCCAATGAGCAAATCCCGGATATTCAATTTCTTCAAAATATGCGGACATTGACAAATAAAGATATGCAGAGTAAAATTCAGCATTTATTTGATCGTTTAAAGCTTTTTCCATTTTTTCAGATAACATCTTATTATCACCAACTAAAAAATATGTAATTTAACTATATAAATTTTAGGAAAATTTATTTTTTTTTAGTAATAATTTAAACTACTTCCCCATAATTTTATATATAACCCTCCTTCTCACAATTAGTAAAATATATAATTTATAGTAAAAATCATTTTTATCTTATATTAAATTTGTTAAAATATTTTAGAATAATTTTTTACATTATATAAAAAAAAGGTAATTATTTCTTTTAATAAAAATTTTATAAATAAAAATATTAAATTACCATATTAAAGGAGAATAGTATATGAATAAAATAGATAATATAATGAGTGAAGCTGAACATGCTTATTTTAAAGAAGATAATCTAGAAAAAGTATTACAATTAACAAAAGAAGCTATAGAAATAGATTCTACAGATATCCGTCCATTAAATTTAATGGGGGTGGTATTATTTGAAAAAGGTCTTAATAAAGAATCAATCACATGTTTTGATAAAATTCTTGATTTAGATCCAAGTTATAATGATGCAAAATTAAAAAAAGGACAAGTATTAACAGAATTAGGGAAATATGACGAAGCACAAGATATTTTAGATCATTTAATTGATAATGAAGATGATATAAAAGATGAAGCTATAATAGCTAAATTATCATTATGTATTGAAAATGGAAATGAAAAAGAATATCAAGATACACTTAAAGTTTGTAGAAAAAGAATAGCTGAAAAAAATTCTAAATATTTAAAAGATGAACTAAAATTTATTGAAAGTATTCACAATATCATGGATAAAAATAAAAAAAGATAAATAAAATCTAAAAGAAGACTTTATTAATTAATTTACAAAAGATTTAAAAAAATTTTCAAACTCAGTATCATTCATAGGTTCCGGAGTAGAATATCTATCATTACTTAATATCTTTAAAGCAAGCTTCTCATATTCAGCGGCCTCATCCGATTGAGGATATTTTTCTACAACTGTTTTTGCATTTAATTCACTTTCTTGAATTAAATTACTTCTATTAATAACACCAAGCATATGAGAATTAATTTTTTCAGCAAACATTTCAATGATTTCAAGTTCTTTACTGACCCCACGACAGTTACAAATAATACCACTTAAATTACCTTTAAGTTTTTTAATTCCTTTAGCAATATTATTAGCTGCATATAATGACATATATTCTCCGGACGTAACAATAATTACTTCATCAGCATATTTTTCTCGTAAAGGTACTGAAAATCCTCCACATACAACATCTCCTAAAACATCATAAAGCACAATATCTAGATTTTTATTAAAAACTTCTAATTTTTCAAGTTTTTTCATAGCTACTATTACTCCACGTCCAGCACAACCTACACCTGGTTCCGGACCCCCACTTTCTACACATTCAATCCCTTTATATCCCTTATAGATTAAATCCTCCATTTCAGGATTCCTATTATTTTTTAATATATTAACTATTGTAGGTATTCTTTGACCACACAATGTACGTGTTGTATCAGCTTTAGGATCACAACCAATAACTAAACAATTTAAATAATTATTCGCATAAACTGCTGCTAAGTTAGCTACTGTTGTACTTTTTCCTATTCCTCCTTTTCCATAAATAGCTATTTTTTTAATCATAAAATCACTGCCTTAAAATCAATTTATATAAAAAATCATTTTTACGAACTTTATTTGGAAATTTAACTGCAACATTACATCCTTTATTAGCTTTTATAATATTTTCCCCATTAATTTGCATAGATTTAATTGTTGATTCTATTGAACCAGTAGTAGGTCCCTGTATTAGTATTCTATCGCCTATAACTAAATTATCATGAATTTTAAGTTCAGCTACTTTTATTTTATTATAATAATTAACTACTTTACCGATATCTTTTTTAATATATTTTGATTGATTATCTTTACTGGTTTGATTTGGTTTTTTAAAATAAAAACCTGTATCAAATCCTCTGTTAAATACCTCTTTTAATCTATTAATCCATGACTGATTAACTTTATATTTTTTAGGATTTTTAAGATATGTATCAATAGCTTCACGATAAACTCCTGTAACTTTTGCTCCATAATCTGGACTTCTACCTCTTCCTTCTATTTTAAAAGAGTCTATTCCTGCTTTAATTAATTCTGGAATATGATTAATCATTGAAAGATCTTTTGGTGAAAAAAAATTTGTTCGATAACTATTATCAAAACTACCTGAAATAATAAATGATTCCTTATCCTCTTCTAAATCACTATTATTATTTACATTATCATTTTCATTTTCTTGATAAGTTAAAGTCCAATTTTTACGACATGGTTGTAAACAATCACCACAATTAGCACTTCTTCCATATAATGCATTGCTTAAAAAACATCTTCCTGAAATTGACATGCACATTGCCCCATGAATAAAAACTTCAGTTTCAATTGAAGATTTTTTAGTAATCTCTTTAATTTGATTTAAACTTAATTCTCTTGATAAAATTGCTCTTTTAGCACCTAATTTTTTAAGAGTGTTTAAAACAAATGAATTTGAAGAGTTTTCTTGAACACTAATATGTGCTTCAAGACCATTTTCCACAGTGTATTCAATAAGACCAATATCTGAAAGAATTAATCCATCAATTTCACTTTCATATATTACTGGAATCTTTTTTCTAAAATCAATAGCAGAATCTTCATTTAAAATAATATTACTACAAAGATAAGTTTTAGCATTATATTGCTGAGCTATACTGGAAACTTTTTTTAAATCATCGAGTGTGAAATTATTGGCATTTGCTCGCATATTATAATCAATTAATCCAATATATACTGCATCAGCACCATTTTGAAGAACTGATTGTAAAGATATAAAATTACCTGCTGGAGCGAGTAATTCAGGACACATAAAATCATTTTAAGGTTTATAATAACTTTGAGCTTCAATATTTTTCGGAAGTTCTGTTGGATAACATTCAGTAAGACAACCTAAACATAAATCTTCATAAGGCATTTCTATAGCTTTTACAAGTGATTCCAAACTAATATAACCTAAACTATCAATATCTAATTGTTGTCTTATCTCCTCAACATTATAATTAGCCGCAATTAATTCATTTTTTGTTGCCATTGCAACACCATAATAACATGGTGAAATTACAGGAGGACAACCAACTAAAAAATGAATTTCAGCAGGCTCTGCTTCTTTTACAAGTTCAATTAAAGATTTTGACGTTGTTCCCCTAACAATACTATCATCAATTAAAATAATTCTTTTATCTTTAATAACTTCTTTAATTGGATTTAATTTAAGCCTTACCGAAAGTTCTCTTTCTTCTTGAGTAGGCATAATAAATGTTCTTCCAACATATCTATTTTTTATTAAACCTTCACCATATGGAATTCCAGAAGCTCTCGAATATCCGATAGCTGCAGGAATTGATGAATCTGGAACAGGTATAATAATATCTGCATCAATAGGATATTGTTTATAAAGTTGTTTTCCAATATTTAATCTTGTTTGATATACATTTATACCATCAATTATACTATCAGGTCTTGCAAAATAGACATATTCAAACATGCAATGATATAATGGAGTATCCTTAGCGATTTCTAACATATGACTGTTGATTTCATTATTTTTAAAATAAACAACTTCTCCAGGATTAATATCTCTAATAAAATTAGCATTAATAACATCAAAGGCAACACTTTCTGAAGCCACAATATATGAATCATTTTTTTCTGCTATAGCTAATGGTTTTATTCCTGCAGGATCACGAACTGCATATAATTCACCATTTACAATAATAGTTAGTCCATAAGAACCCACCAATTTTTTAGATATATTTTCAATAGATTCAATAATATCTTTATTATTCTGATATTCTTTTTTAAGTAAATAACAAATAACTTCAGAATCTGTGTTTGATTTGAATTCACATCCCTCATCTTTTAATTCTTCTCTTAAAATCGATGAATTTACAATATCCCCATTATGAGCCATTGCAATAAATCCTCCATCAAAATCTGTTACAAATGGTTGTGAATTTTCTAAAAGAGATTGTCCTGTAGTTGAATATCTTACATGACCAATACCAATGTTTCCACTCAAGTTATCAATCTCATAACCTTTAAAAACATCAGTAATTAAACCCATTCCACAATAATAATTTAATCCTTTTTCAGGATTAAAAGTAGCTATTCCTGCAGATTCTTGCCCTCTATGTTGAAGAGCATATAAACAATAATAAACAAAATGAGAAACATTTTTTGAAGTATCTTCACAATGAATTCCCACCACACCACATTTATCTTGCAATTCTTCTTGCATTTATTAACTCCATGAAAAAATATTAATCTATTATTAAATTATTTTCTTTTATAATATATAATAAATGATTATATATTTAACTAAATATCATTTACCTTTCTATGCCATCTCCAAGCAGAATCGACAATTGCTTCTAAATCATATTTCGGAGTCCAACCAAGAACATTTTTAATTTTGGTTGAATCAGCTATTAAAATATCAGGATCTCCTTCCCGTCTTTTATCAATTTTAAAATTAAAATCTCTAGAAGTTACATTTTTACATGTGTCAATAACTTCTCTAACTGAGTATCCTTCACCATTTCCTAAATTAAAAATATTAGAATTATTATTTTCATTTAAATATTCATAAGCAAGAATATGAGCATTTGCAAGATCATTTACATGAATATAATCTCTAACACAAGTACCATCAGGAGTATCATAATCATCGCCAAAAATAGAAATAGAATCACGTTTTCCAATAGCTGCATCTAAAACAAGAGGAATCAAATGAGTTTCAGGATCATGAAGTTCACCAATTTGTGCATCAAAATCACACCCTGCAGCATTAAAATATCTCAGAGAAACATAATTAAAATCTCCCTTCTGAGATTCCCTTTCAAGCGCTCTTTCTGTAATAAATTTAGAATAACCATATGGATTAATAGGTTTTAACTTTTGATCTTCTGTGATTGGAATTTTTATTGGATTTCCATATACTGCAGCCGTTGATGAAAAAATAAATTTATTAACATCATAATCTCTCATAATATTTAAAAGATTCAAAGTATTTTTATAGTTATTTTTTAAATATTTTTGAGGATAATCCATTGATTCAGCAACCGAAGAAAATGCTGCAAAATGTAGAACCCCATCAATATCATAATTTTCAAATATTTCTCTCAAATTTTTACTACCAAAATCACAATTAACAAAATCCCCCCATTTTACAAACTCTTCATATCCTTTAACTAGATTATCAACCACAACAGTATCATAACCCGCTTTATTTAATGCTTTATTTGTATGAGAACCTATATAACCTGCTCCTCCCGTAATTAAAATCAAGTTTATCACCATTTAGATTAATTTACCTAATTTAATTAAAGCTTTAGGAGAAACTTTAACTAAACTTTTTACGAGTTCACTAGTAGATATTTTTTCAAAGTTAATATTTTGAAATGCTTCAGCAATATCATCAAGTTCAGAATCATTTAAAGTTAACATGTATTCTTGTACTTTCTTATATCTATCAATATCTTTAGATAAATCATCTCTAACCAATTTATCATATTCTTTTAAAGATTTCTTAGAACAATCACCATTTTTAATAGCTTTAGCAGATACTTGACCTGCATACATTCCACCAGTCATTCCACTAATAATTCCCCCACCAGTTAATGGATTTACTTGACCTGCAGCATCTCCACAAAGCATTAAATTATCATCATATAATTTTTTTGGCATTCCACCTACTGGATCTCCACCTACATTTAATTCTACTGGTTGAGCATTCTTAGTAGCTGGACAATTTTTAATAAATTCATCCAAATATTCAATAGCAGGTTTATCAGCTATACTCTGAAGAACAGCCAAACCAACATTAGCTATATCGTCACCCTTAGGAAAAATCCAAGCATAACCTCCAGGTGCACAAGATCCAAAATAAAATTCAATAACATTCTCTTTTTCAAAATCAAGACCAACCATTTCATATTGAATTCCAGATTCCATTTCTTTAGCTTTAGTAGTTGGTTTTAAACCAGCCCATCTAACTACATGACCTTCTGGACCATCAGCAGCTATTACTATTTTAGCTTTAATATCTTCTTTTTTACCCATAGATTCTGTAGATACAATAAATCCTCCATCAATTTTTTCAAGCCCTGTAGCTAATGTTTTAATCTTTATTTTAGCTCCAGCTCTTGCAGCTTCCATAGCCATATATTTATCAAATACTTTACGCTCTAAAATATAACCTGCTTCAGGCAATTCAATTTCATCTTCGGTTAACCAAACATCAGTACCATTCGGAGATGTTAACCTTACTCCATCAATTTCCTTAGTAATCCAACGAGAATCAGGTTCTATACCTAATTTTGTAAGTCCTTTCTTAGAAACACCTTCAGCACATCTTTTAGGAGAACCAATTTCAGATTTCTTATCTATTAAAATAACATCCACTCCACCAAGAGCCGCATGTTTCGCTGCTGTTGAACCTGATGGTCCAGATCCTATAACCAATACATCAGTTTCAATCATATTATTCCTCTTTTTCTAATGCTTTAATAGGACAAGCTTTAACACAAATCTCACAATCTTTACATTCTTCATCATTAAAGATCAAATTATATTCTTTAACAATAATTAAATTTTTAGGACAAACCCCTGCACATTCACCACAAAATGAACACCAATCTTTTACTATCATAGCATTTCTCCTATCCCAAAAAAAATATTAGTATTATATTGATAAAAAATATTCTGATTTTAATATTATTTAAAATTTTATCTTTTCCTTAAAAAAAGATTTTTAATAAAAAAAAAGATTAAAAATTAATTATTCAATTTTTTACCACAATTAACGCAAAATTTATCATTTTTAAAAAAGTTTTAACCATATCCAAAAAAATATTTAAAAATAAAATAATCTCTACATTTTTCATTTACATTATAATATAGAAATAAAAACTTTTTTTTATTTTTTAAAATCAAATTATTACGAAAATAAACTCGTATTATTTAACAATTAATACTGGAACATTAGACGTTCTAATAACTCTTTCACTTACAGAACCAATTTGATTTTCATTTAAATTTTCATCAATAAGATCCGATCCAAAAACATGAAGAATAACTAGATCTGCACAAGTCTTCTTGATAATCATTTTCATATCTCTTAAAGGACTGCCTGTAATTAAATGTTCAGTAACATCAATACCTGCTTCATTAGATTTTTCAGTTACTTTTCCAAGAATTTCATTGCCCATATCTTCCTCATCAAAAAAAGTATTAGATGAAAATTCATTTAAAACATGAACAGCAGCAATTTTTGAATTAAACTTTTTAGCAATAGCTATTGCATAATCAACTGCTTTATCACTATATTTTGAACCATCAACAGGAACAGTAATTATATCAAACATTTTTTTTAAAATCCTCCATTAAATAATCTGCTTTACAAAAACTAATAAATTCATTGACAATCTTATTAACATTTGTACTACTATTCATTATTTTACCATTATCTAAAAAGATAACTCTATTACATAATTCTTTAACAAAATCAGTATTATGTGAAATCATAATAATAGTAATCCCATATTCTTTAGAAATATTTTTTAATGAATTTGTAATGTCTCTTAAAGTTATAGGATCTAAATCACCAAAAGGTTCATCTAATAATAAGAATTCTGGTTTTGAAATTAAAATTAAAGCAAGCATTACTCTGACTTTTTGACCACCTGATAATTCATAAGATTTTCTATATAAAATATTTAATGGAAGATCTAAACTTTTAAAAATATCTTTAACTGCTTCTTTAGTTGCTGTTTCTGGAAATTTTGGAAACAAGTCATTTAAAATTTCTGGCATTAATCCAACTTGTTGAAGACGTGCTTTTGCTTCTATTTCAGGTAAATCTGTTAATAAGTAAAGAGAATCTAACAGTTCTTCTCCTAAATCAAGAGATTTTGCTCTAGCACGAGCTTCTTTGACAATATCTTGATTTTTATATCCTAATTTTACAGCTAACTGATTTAAGACTGTTGCATAATGATTCAACGCAAATTCCTGATGCATTATTCCCAATTTACTTCTAATTTCCATCCTTGTTATTCCTGGAATATTAATATCTTGCCATTTATCATTTACTTTATAAAAAATATTTCCTTTATCAGGAGAATCTAAACCAGCCATCATTCTCAATATAACTGTCTTACCTACTCCACTAGGTCCAATCAAACTCAAAATATTCTCTTTTTTAACTTTAAAATTAATATCTTCTAATTGTAAAACTTCACCACCCGTTAAAAGATAAAATCTTTTATAAACATCTTCAACATTAATAATATCTTCATTTGTCGATATATTATTGATATTTGATAGAGGAGCCATCTCCGATAAAAAATTATCAGTTATTCTAATGGGATCGCCATCTTGTTTAATTTTTCCATCTTCAAGTAAAATAACTCTATCAGCTAAATATTTTTGAACATCCGGAAGATGAGAAACTAAAATAACAGTAATGTTTAATTCTTCATTTATTTTTTTTACAGCTTGAAGAATTTCTTGTTTTGTTTTAGGACATGCCATTGTAGCTGGTTCATCAAGAAGTAAAATTTTAGGCCGTTTTGCTAATTGTCTAGCTATTATAAGTCTTTGTTTTTCCCCCCCACTTAAAACAGATGCATAATGATCTGATTTTTCACTAAGAGAAACAAGTTCTAATATTTTATCTGCTTCTTCGCCAAATTCACTTTCAGCCACATCAAAATCTGTACTTCCCTCATCAAAGTATTTACGCGCATATAATTTTCTCAAAACATTTTCTCTTACACTTTCCGGCCATAATCCAAATGATCTTTGTAAATGAATAGCTGTTTCTTTTTTAAGCATATTATAATAAAATTGAGAAGAATCTGCATTTACAGTAATATTATTTATAGTAATACTTCCAGAATTAATGTGTTCTACTCCACGTAATGCTTTTAAAAGAGTAGTTTTACCAGAACCACTTTTTCCAATGATTCCTAAAATTTCACCCTCTTTAACATCAAAACTAATATCTTTTAGGGCTTCAATTTTTTCACCATCATCTAAAGTATAACATTTACTAACATTTTCAACTTTAATCATAATCATGCCTCTACTATTAAAAAATATTATTAAATATACTATTTATATTAAATTTTTTAAAAACTTTAATATAATACTATGTTTTTATAAATTATAATAAAAAGTGATATAATGAGTTGTGAAAATAAAGTCAAAGATTTCATGGAAAATATTGAAAATGACAAAATAATGATGGAAACCCAATTTGCAAATTTAGAAACTATCCTAAAAGAAAAAGATAATTTGAATTATCATGATTTAGTACAATTATTATCTAATTTTAATACCGTTAAAACTATGTATGATCAATTATGTAATGATTTAACTTTATTTATTTCTATTTTTAAATCTGATGAAGAGCAAGAAATTAGAATATATAAAACTGATGAATTAGTAAATCTGTTACAATCCAAAATAGATGAAATTCAAAAAAATAATTCTTAAATTAAATATATTATGAAATTGATACTATAAAATTTTAAGATTTACCTATTAACTAAATTTCAAGTATTACTTTTCCATTAGGCTCTGTTGTTGTATTTTCTCTAACTACTTTACCATTTTTAAGTAATTGTACTGTTAATGGTTTTGAACTATAATCTACTTTTTCTATTTGAACTGTAACATTATCCCAACCAGCACATGTTAATCTAATTAAATCATCACCTGATCCAGATTCATCTATATATGTATTGGATTCTCCTATTCGACCATCCCAACTACCATTGTATGAAACATTAACTTGATAAGGCCTAGTTGAACTATACTGATTTGAATTATTTGTAGTAATAACGTTTAATGAATTTTCAGGTGAAGGTTGAGAAACCTCATAAATAATTGAAAAAGAAAAATAAGCAAGAACTATTATTCCTATAACAATTACGACTTTTTTTACTGTAGTTAAATGCCAACCATCATTATCATCATTATGAATTCTTTTAGATTTTTTTTTCACTTTCTGATTTTTTAATGGGTACATACAGTTTTCACAATAAACATTATTACTGTAATTTTCATGCCCACATCTTGGACACTTAACCATGAATTTTACTCCAAATTTTCTTCATTACAGATTTATTTTTAAATCATGATATTTAAACTTAATGAAAAATTTATGAAAAAAAACATGAAATAAGGTTTAATTATAAAAATAAGGATTTAAAAAATTGATTTTATACTATTAACTTATAGTAGTAGATATAAAAGTAAAAAAATAATTATAGGGTATTTGTTGTAACTTATAAGTTAAAATTAATTAAAAAAAAATAAAACTATTTATGATAATAATCATATACATTTTCAGCTACTTTAGAATTCATACCTTTTACTTTAGATAAATCCTCAATGGATGCATTTTTAACAGAATCAATATCTCCAAATTTCTTTAAAATATTTCTTTTTCTAGTTTTACCTATACCTTTAATATTATCTAAAGAAGATTGAGTAATTTTTTTACTTCTTAACTTTCTATGATAAGTAATAGCAAATCTATGAGATTCATCTCTTACTTGTTGAAGCAAATGAAGTGCACTACTATCTTTTGGTATAATCAGAGGTCTTGAAGAATTAGGAATATATATTTCCTCAAATTCTTTTGCAAGTCCAATAATCGGAATATGAGATAAATTATACTCTTCTAAAACCTGACAGGCCATTCCTAATTGACCTTTACCACCATCAATAACAATTAAATCAGGTTCTTCATCAACATCAATCATTTTAAACCGTTTATCTAATAATTCTTTCATCATTTCAAAATCATTTGGTCCAGGAGTATTAATTTTAAAATGTTTATATTTCTTTTTATTAGGTTTACCATCAAAAAATGAAACTTTAGAACCAACAGCCATTTTACCAGAAATATTACTTATATCATAACCTTCAATCACCATTGGAAGATTAGAAAGTTTTAAATATTTCTTAAGCTCTATTAAAGAATTATCTAACTTCTTTTTTTGATGTTTTATTATCTCAGCATTTTTTTTAGCCATATTAACTAATCTTAACTTAATTCCTTTTTCAGGAACTTTAATATAAACCTTATTACCTCTTAAATCAGATAACCAGTCTTCCAATAATTCACTATCATTAACTCCCTGATCAACAATAATCTGTTTTGGAATATGCCTATTATATCCATAATACTGCTGTATAAATGCAAAAACAATTTCTTCTCTAGAATTATGTAGAGCCCCACTCATTAAAAAGTCATCTTTTCCAACAATCTTTCCTTTACGAACAGACATAACTACAATTATAACATTTTCATCATTATCTGAAATAGCTATTATATCCTGATCAGCATCATCATCAACTAAATCAACAAATTGTTTACTCATTATATCTTCAATTGAGGAAATCTGATCTCTTAAAACAGCGGCTTTTTCATATTTTTGATTTTTAGCAGCAGTTTTCATTTCTTTTTTTAGATTTTTAACAATTAATGAATATTTTCCTTGAAAAAACAAATCAATTTTATCAATTATTGTATCATATTCTTCTTCAGAAATTTTATCATCACAAGGAGCATAACATAAATCAATTTGACTATTAAGACAAGGCCCGTTCATATTTTTGCATGTTCTAATTTTAAAAAGAGATTTTAAAAATTTAACAGTTTTCCTAACAGAACCAACATCAGTAAATGGACCATAATAACTCCCATTTTTAGAAATATTACGTGTAATCACTAACCTCGAAAATTTCTCATCAGTAATTTTCACATACGGATATCTTTTATCATCTTTAAGACGAATATTATATGTTGGTTTATGTTTTTTAATTAAATTAGCTTCCAAAATTAAAGCTTCTTTTTCAGAATTAGTAATAATATATTCTAAACTATTAAAATGATCCATTAATATTTTAGTTTTTGGCCTATCTAAATTAGGTCTAAAATAAGATTTAACCCTATTAATCAAATTCTTAGCTTTCCCAATATATATAATCTCTTCATTTTTATCTCTCATTATATATACGCCTGGTTTAGAAGGTAAATTATCAGGAGATGTAACTTTTGTTGACATTTGTTATCCACCAATTAAAAAAAAAAATCATTTATTTAACTCAACAATATTTCCATTAATATCTAATTTTCCATTTTTTAACATTTGATCTAATATATTATTTATCTTCGTAGCAGTTTTTTTAGAAGTCAATTTAAAACCAAAATTTTTTGAAGTCCTTCTAACTAAATCAGAAATATTAATACTACCTTCTATTTTCAAAACATTTTTAATACTTTTTTCAATTTCTTCATTAGAAATTAAATCAATATCAGGGTTTTGCCTTTTTCTAAGATTAATTCTACTTTTTTTACTATCAAATAAAAAATTATCAACAATTATAATATTACCATTAGTTTCACTTAATTCAATAGCTTCATTTAATTTATTTTTAAATTTAATACTAGCTCTTTGAAGATTACAACTTGATTTAACTCTATTAATTACTTCATTAATATGAATCGGACCTTCAATTTCAACAATTTTATTAATAGATTCAGATACTTCATTTAAAGGTTTATTATATAATTCATTAGATGAAGATAAACCAATATTTTCAGCTACTTGATAATCAATTACTTCAATTTTATCTTCATCAGATTTCTGATATTCTTTCATCTCATTATCAATTATTGGAGAATCATTATTATTTTCAGCGTGTTTAAAATCATTTAAATTATTTCCATTTATTATATTGGAATTTTCATTTTTATTTGAGAGGTCCATTTCTACTGTATCATGAATTTCATTATCCAATATATTTCTATTTGAAATGTTATTATTTTTATCAATTATATTATCATTTATTGGATAATTTTGATTTAACATTTCATCAAAAACATCATCTATTTTATCAGATTCTTTTTTAATTTCATTATCTTCTTTAGATATTTCTTCTAATATATC
>CANQZY010000018.1 GCA_947628455.1 uncultured Methanobrevibacter sp. | reverse complement strand
CCCAATTATTTACACCTAATTTAGCCATGTCTCTAGGATCCATGTAACATGTTCCAGAAGCATTTTTATATTCTTCTTTTAAGGTGGATCCTCTTTTTTTACATGCACCTTGGTAAATGTCAGAACCTGTATTTAACATACATTTAAGTACATCAGTGGTACCTTCACCAGTGATTTTTACATCTGGTACAACTGGTTTTTCTAAGTAAGTATTAGCATAATGCATAATTTTATTCTCCTATTCTAACCATATAGCGTTTACAGGACAGAACATTTGACATGTTCCACATTCTTCACATTTGTCAACACTGAAGAGTTTAATAAATCCGTTTTCTACCATCATGATAACTTCTTCAGTTTTTGATCCATTTCCACCAGCATTTTCTGGACTGATAGCGGCATTAACAGGACATGCAATAACACAAACACCACATCCTAAACAATTATCTTGATTAACATTAAGTTCCATTATTCAATCACCCTTTTAATAGCATTAATAGCGTCAATCCAAGTTGCAGATTTTGTTGGAGTCATATTTACATCAGATCTTGTTACTGTAATAGCGCTATTTGGACATGATTGTGCGCATGCTCCACAACTAATACAGTATTCTTTTTTAACAGCCATATGATCTAGTCTTTGACCTGCTTCAGTTGAAACAGGGAAAGCTAACGCATTACATGGACAAATATCTACACATGCACCACAGGCTTGGCATTTTTCCTGATCAATTTCAATGTTTCCTTCAAATGGTTTTGAAGCAGTCGCTGCACCAGTTGGACAAACACCTTGACACCATCCACAATATACACATATATCATCATCAATAATAGAATTACCTGAAACAGTAGCATCTAATGGGTCAAGATCATATTCACCATAAGAACAGGATCTGCACATTGCTTTAATAGCTTTTGTTGGGCATGTTCTTTTACAAATAAGACAATAAACACATTTATCTTTATCAATAACAATAGATTCTTCACCAGTATTTGGATTAACAGTAATAGCTGATGCCGGACACATCTCTTGACAAATTCCACAATAAATACATTCATCATCATCTACAAAGATTTCGCCTGTTACTAAGTTTTTTCTTATAGGCAATTCTCTCTCGATGGTAATTGCATCTCGAGGACAAGCAATCTCACATCTTTCACAATAAATACATTCATCATCGTCAATGTTAGAATAAGAAGTATAATGTGGATATTGAGACATTTCGGATATAGGAACTCCGTCAATAGTTAATTGTAATGCTCCTACAGGGCATACTCCACTACACATACCACAGAGAACACATTTTTCTTCATTGTCATTTATTTTCTGAATATCCGCATCAGATATCAAGTTCTGAGCTATTTTTTCATGACCACTAAAGTAGACATTTATTCTACGACGAGAATCAATAGCAACAGCATTCAAATCAATTGCGCCAACTGGACATGTTGATTCACAAATTCCACATCCAATACAAATATGATTTTTAAAAGACAATTCTCTTATTTCCTCTGCTGACCTTGTTATTTTAAAGTCCTTGCCTTTAACATCTTTTACATTTTTAATCATATTAAATCTCCAAAATTTCAATAGAATTAGTTGGGCACTCCTCTTTACATAATTCGCAACCACAACAATAATCGGAGTCTATCTGTGCTTTTAAGGATTCTAATTCAATAGCATTCATAAAGCACATATTTACACACAATCCACAGCCAATACATGTCTCTTCTACATTACCTTTATATTGCTTTTCTTTACAGATATTAACAATTTTACGGCATTGTTCGGTTTCTTGAAAAAGGCTTTGAGCCATTAATAAAAAGTCTTTAGGTAACAATTCAGTTATGGTTTTTGCTACATCGATTGAATTTCCTGATAAATTTCTACCATTTAAATAATGTGAAACTGTAGATCTATCCATATTTAATTCATCAGCAATGTATTGTTGACTTTTACCTTTTTCTTTTAGTTTGACTGCTGCCAAAAATTTCAAACCAGATGCAATATGTTTTGGCATTTTATTCCACCATGTGTAATGATTACACTTTTGTTTTATATTAATATATATTTTGCCTACTAGAAACAAATAAAAATATTTATATATTATTGTGTATTAGTCACACATTGAAATTTTAAAAAATTAATATAAACTAAAAAAATAAAAAAAAATACAATTTAAGTCAATTTATTCAAAAAATAATTAATATAATAACTATTTAAAATAAATAAAGAAATATTTATAATAAGAAAAACAAAATTTTATTAAAAATTAAAAAATATTAGTATTAACAAATAATCTAATAAGTATTACAAAAGTTAATATTTAAAACAAAAATCCCTACATTTAACACCAACATGTAGTAACCACACATAATGGAGGAAAAAAAATGCAAATAATATCAATAGTAGGTAAAAAAAATAGCGGAAAAACATCACTCACAATGAAAATAATAGAAACACTCACAAAAAGAGGATATAACGTAGCAACCATTAAACATTCACATCATACAATAGAAATGGATAAAAAAAATACAGACACATGGAAACATAAAAAAGCAGGATCACAACTAGTAGTTGGAATAGGATCCACAACATTCATAAACATCAAAAAGATTCTTGATTTAGAAAGAATACTTTTTTTAATAAAAATGATAGGCAACTACGATTTTGTAGTAATCGAAGGATTTAAAGGATATAACTATCCAAAAATAGCCACAACACCTGACGTAATAGACCAATACACAATAAAACAAGTAAATGCACTTAAAATAACACCCGAAGAAATAGATGAACTTTGCAACCTAATAGAAACAAAAACACATGAAATAACAGATACATTATACAATAATAACTGCGGACACACCAATGGAAAAACAATATCCCAAGAAATATTAAATGGAAAAATAACTAACCAAGAACTCGATAAAGTAAACTCCCTCCTATCTGTAAATGAAAAAATAATTGGAATTAATAAATTTGTAAGCGATTTCATTGAAAAAACAATGACCGGAATCGTAAAAACACTAAATATTGAAGAGTATGGAGTAAAAAATATAAACAAAATTGATTTATTAATAAACAAACATCAAAATAAAGAAGATAAAAATAATATTGATAATAATGAAACAAAAATTAAACTAAAAATAAATGAAATAGATATTAAAATAAATAATTTTGTAAAAAAATATTTAAAAAATACACTATTTGGCATGATATCCACACTAAATACAACCGATTATAATATAGAAAATATAGAAAATACACAAATTAATATTTCCAAAATAGATCCCGAACATATGTATAAAACAAAAATAACTTTACAAATAAATGAAACTCCAATAGAAATTAATGAATTTGTATGTGAAATAATGAAAGAATCAATCTATGGAATGATAAAAACATTAAAAATCAAATTTGGTGTAGATAAAATAAAAAATATTGAAATAAAAATAAAAAAATAAATTATATATAAAAATTTCTATGAAAACTATAAAAGACCACTACAACAGACCAATTATCTCCTTAAGAATCACAATAACAAACAGATGTAACTTAAACTGTTTATATTGTCATCATGATGGAATGATCAAATCTAAAGATGAAATGACCCCAGATGAAATATATGAAATTTGCAAAATATCAAAAGAATTTGGAGTAAAAAAAATAAGACTTTCTGGAGGGGAACCATTAATTAGAAAAGATATTGTTGAAATAGTAGAAAAAATATCTAGTTTAGATTTTGATGATATTTCCATTACAACTAACGGAACACTTCTTACAGATTATGCAAAACAATTGAAAAAAGTTGGTTTAAAAAGAGTAAATATAAGTCTTGATACTCTAGATTCTGAAACTTATAAATTTATTACTAAAAAAGATTATCTAAATAAAGTTAAAAAAGGTATTTTAAAAGCTATAAATGTTGGTCTTTTTCCTGTTAAAATTAATATGGTTTTAATGAAAGGGATTAATGAAAATGAAGTAAATGATATGTTTGAATTTTGCAGAAAACATGGCATCATACTTCAACTTATAGAATTAGTAGAAAGTGAAAACTGTGATGATAAATTTATTAGTAAATATCATTACAATTTAAATACTATTGAAGAACATTTATCTGAAATAGCTGATAATATAGAAACACGAAAATTTATGCAAGACCGTAAAAAATATTTCATAAACGGTGGTGAAATAGAAATTGTTAAATCAATGGATAATACTGATTTTTGCAAAAATTGTACACGTATACGACTTACTCCGGATGGAAAAATTAAACCATGCCTCTTAAGAAATAATAATTTAGTTGAAATTGTATCTTATATAAGAAAAGGTAATGATGAAAATGTATTAAAAGATCAATTTAGAAAAGGTATAACTAATCGAAAACCTTATTATTTAGAAAAATAACTAATTAAAAAGAGAATATATTATATTTATTTTTTATGGGGATATTGTGTAAATGGAATAGGTTTACTAGTTTTAAATCCACTATAATATCCATACTCTTCACTAACTTTGTTATTAACTATGCTCCAAAGTCCTGCAACATCTATTTCACTAGGACATACCTCACTACATTGACCGCAATTAGTGCATGCATCTACCATATGAACCATGCGAGTTAAGTGGAAAAATGGTGCTGCTGGAGTATATCCTCCAGGGACCCATTCAGGCCCTTCAGATTCAAGAGAACAATCGTCACAGTAACATAATGGGCATGCTTCACGACAACCATAACATTTCATACATCTTGAAAATTCATCTTCATATGCATGGAATGCTTCAATAATATCACCTGTAAGATCGCCAATAAGTTTTTTTTTTGATTTTTTACCTAATTCAAGCATTGATTTGTTTATTTTTTCTCTTATAGCAATTCCTTCTTTATTCGGTTTTTCTATCTCAATAAAATCATCTTTTATTACTTTTTCCAATATTTTCGCACCTTTATTTGAGAATACTTCAACAAAACTTGCTTTTCCAGCTAAATGACCCACAACTCCCCAATTACCTACAGCTATATCTGCATTGGAAGGTATCTTAAGTTCACATCTTTGACAATTTTCTCTTCTTCCTTTACCTTCTTCTTCAAGTTTTTTTATACTAAAAGATTTTCTATCACCATCAATTGTTT
The DNA here is from genome assembly GCA_947628455.1 of uncultured Methanobrevibacter sp. GTDB lineage: Archaea > Methanobacteriota > Methanobacteria > Methanobacteriales > Methanobacteriaceae > Methanocatella. The sequence goes on along the minus strand of CANQZY010000018.1, from coordinate 11,268 downwards.
TTATTATAAGCTTTCCTTTAGATATTTCTTCTTTTACAACATTTTTAGGATCTATTTCATAAACTTCTTTAATCATTTGCATTGTTTTAATAGGAGATAATGTTCCACCACAATTTACACCAATCATAATAATATTATCCCCAATAATTTTCCCTTTTTTGATTAACTCTACAATAGTCATTGATTCACATGGTTTACATGTTAGCGCAATCTTCATATCACGACAACCATCAAGATATTTAGATATAAATTTAGCTAAATTCATTGTCCCACAATGAATTGAACCTGCAGATCTAATAACATCTTCTGGATCAGTAATAAGACTAGGGACAGCATCATATAAATCCATACCCTCTTCCACAACAACAACACCATCAACAATATGATTTTTCAATAGATATTTCATGATTGTAGTAACTACTCCCCCATATTCTCCATTTTCTTTAATTTCAGGATTTTTAGAGTAAGCATAATACATATCACCCTCTTTTATAGCCATATCTACACCTCTGGGATTTTTTCTACTTTTACAGCACAAGCTTTTAATTCAACCATTTTAGATTTAGGATCAAAAGAATCAGAATTAGTCAACATATTAGCTGCACATTCTGAAAAGTGCATTGGAATATTTACAATCCCTTTTTTAATATCATCAGTTATTCTTGCAGAAATCTCAATTTCTCCTCTTTTAGAACTAGCTTTAACAATTTCATTATTAATAATACCTAATTCTTTAGCATCTTCTGAATTAATTTCAATGAATCCTGTTTTTACTTCATTATCTAATGTTTCACATCTTCTAGTCATCGCAGCATGATAATGAAATAAAACACGTGTAGTAGTTAATATTAAAGGATATTCCTCATCTGGTAATTCTACAGGTCCTAAATGTTCTAAAGCTTGAAATAAACCAAATCCATGAGAGTGTGCGAATTTATCTTTGTGCATTAATGGTTGACAAGGATCATCAACAGATAAACATGGCCAGTGAAGAGCTTCCGGAGTATCTAATCGCTCACGATTCATTCCTGCAAAAATGGGAGCGCATTCCCTGATTTCATCAAATATTTCTTCAGATGATTCATAACTAAATTTTTCTTTTGGAACACCCATTCTAACTGCAATTTCATTCATAATTTCCCAATCAAGTTTAGCTCCTTTTGGAGGTTCTTGAGCTTTATGTAAACATTGTACTCTCCTTTCACCATTAGTAAATGTTCCTTCTTGTTCACCCCAACCCGCTGCCGGCAATATAACATCAGCACATTTGGCAGTATCCGTCATAAACAAATCTTGCACAATTAACATCTCTAAATTTGCTAATGCTTTCTTAGTATGATGAATATCTGCATCAGAAAGAACCGGATCTTCACCATGAATATACAACACCTTTAAATCACCATTATACGCTGCATTCATCATTTCCACAAGTGTTAAACCATTTTTAGCAGGTAAATTAACTCCATAATACTCATTAAACCAATCAGTTGTTTCCTGATCTTCTACTTTTCTATATCCAACATAATCCGAAGGAAGCGCACCCATATCACAAGCACCCTGTACATTATTTTGCCCTCTTAACGGATTTACTCCTGCACCCTCTTTTCCAATATTACCAGTTAACATTGCTAGATTAGCACAAGACATTACATTATCCACCCCATGAGAATGCTCAGTAATACCCAACGAATAAACAATAGCTGCTTTATCCGCCTTACCATAATCCAGCGCAGCTTTAGTAATTTCTTCTACTGATGCTTCAGTTATTTCAGAAACTTTTTCTATATCATATTTCATAACAACTTCTTTCATTTCCTGATAACCTTTGGTTCTTTTCTCTATAAATTCATCATCTTGTAAATCATTATCAATAATTATCTTCATCATACCATTCAACAATGCCACATCAGTACCTGTCTTAAATTCAATATAATCATCAGCTAACTTCGCTGTTGGAGTATATCTCGGATCTGCCACTATCAATTTAGCACCATTTTGTTTAGCTTGAATAATCTTACGTCCAAATAACGGATGTGCTTCCATACTATTAGATCCAATACAAAATATCACATCAGCCTTTTTAATACTATCAAATCCATTAGTCATTGCACCTGAACCAAATGCCGTTGCAAGCCCCTCTACTGTAGGACCATGACAAATACGCGCACAATGATCAATATTTTGAGTCCCACATGCTACTCTAGCTAATTTTTGTGTAATATAAATATTTTCATTTGGAGAACGTGCACAAGCATAAAATCCAACTTTATTCGGATCTTCATCAGATACTTCTTTAAGTTTTTTAGCAACTAAATCTAATGCTTCATCCCATGATGCTTCTCTAAACTCTCCATTTTCTTTTATTAAAGGTGATGTTAATCTATCCTCTCTATTTATAAATTCATATCCAAAATTACCTTTTGGACATAATTTACCCTCATTTACAGGATGTCTTTTATAAGGTTCTACACCAACAATTTTATCATCTTTAACTACAAAATTAAGCCCACAACCAATTCCACAGTAAGGACAAATTGTTGGTACATATCTAATCTTAACCATCTTTACAAACCCCAATCAACATAATATAAAAAAATATTACATTAAATAGTATTAATCTTTATATAAGATTTATATCTTTTAAAAGTTCAATGTATAAATATTTCTTTTATAACTGCTTCTATCTTAAATTATAAAACAGACTTATACATACAAATTTTTATTAGCACCGCATAATCTATGGATAATTATTTTATTTTAATCATTTACTGAAAAAACACCCTAAAATTATTAAAATAAGATTAAGTTAAAAAAAAATAATTATTAATAAGAAAAAGAACTATTCATCCCGATACCATCACAAGCTCACCAGTAGGAATCTCTATATACTTTTTCCACTTCACTACATCTACTATCTCCCATATTACCTATATTAGAATAATTAATGATCAAAAGATTCGAAACTATAAATTTATTTTAAGATAGAGTGAAATAAAATATATATTTTTTAAAAGAAAATAGTATAAGAAGGTATAGTAAATTTTATTGGTTTTCTTCTATGATTTCATAGTATGCTCCTTCAGCACAGGGTATGCATACTGGTTTACCTCCTCTATTAAGATGTCGACCATCTGTTATTCTTTCTCCGCAGATAGAACATCTTGTTGAAGTATGGGGTTTTCCGGGCATTTGAGATTTTTTTAATTTAACTTTAACTTTTTCAGTTGTGAATAATTTTTCAGGTGGTGTTTCTCTAAATCTTTTTTTCATTTCTTCTACAGTTTCTTTAGATTTATTTTTTTTGTTTGCATCAAAATCTGTTATTCTGATAGCTTCTTCTGTGTCTATATTGTAAAAAGTAGCTGCAAATTTTCCGTAATACATTTGTTTTAAAGATCTTTTGCCCATGGAACATTTTGTTACTGCTTGTACTGCATCAGCCATGCATCTGTCGATTTCTAGAAATACTATTAGGTTTTTATGTCTTTGGTTTAATTCCATTTTCATTAATTCTAATCCATACATAGCTAATTTTGTTCCTATAGCTATTCCGCCACATATTTCTCCATGGAATTCTCCTGCTTTCTTTAGTTGTTCATCATAATCTTCTATATTCATTTTTTATCACTCTTTTAAATTATTTTTTTTCTATTTCTATATTTAGTGTTAAGTTTGTTTTCATGGGGACAGAAATTTTTCTATTTTCTGTTAATTTTATTAATTTAACATCTATATTATATGCTTTTTTAAGGTTTTCCTCTGTTATAACTGTATTTGGAAGGCCGAAATCTATAAAAGTGCCGTTTTTCATTATGGCTACTTTATTTGAACTTATAAATGCATGGTCTGGGAAATGTGATGACATTATTATGGATAATCCTTTTGATGCTAATTTATTTATTATTTCTAAAAATTTAATTTGGTTTCCAAAGTCTAGATGGGCTGTAGGTTCATCTAATATTAATATGTCAGGTTGTTGTGCTAATATTCTTGCAAGAAATACTAATTGTCTTTCACCTCCACTTAAAGCTGTGTATTCTTTATCTTTAAGTGAATATATGCCCAGATCTTTAAGTGCGTTTTTAGTAATTTTTACATCTTTATCTTTGGGATGATCTGTAATATTAATATATGGAGCTCTACCCATTAAAACTACATCCATAACAGAAAATGGGAAAGTAGGAGTATGATTTTGAGGGATATATCCTATATATTTAGATATTTCCCTAAAATTTAAAGAATTAATATTTCGATTTTCAAGAAGTATTTCACCAGAATTTATATTATGTAATCCGTTTAAACATTTGATTAAAGTTGTTTTACCAGTACCGTTCGGGCCTAAAATACACAAAACATCTCCTTTTTCTAGATTAAAACTAATATTTTCGAATATTTTTCTTTTATTATCGTATGTAAATGAAATATTTTTAACATCTAATAATCTTTTCATTAAAACACATTCCTTTATGACCATTCTGAGTATCCTTTTCTAAGTAAGTATAAAAATAAAGGAACTCCTATAATAGATATTAATATTCCAATTGGAATTTCAATTGGAATTAGTGCTCTTGAGATATTATCAATTAATAATAAAAAGCTAGCGCCTAAACTTAAAGAAGTTGGGAGTAATATTTTATTGTCAGGACCTACAATCATTCTTGAGATGTGAGGTATGATTAAACCAATCCATCCGATAATTCCGCTAATAGATACTGCTGCTGAAGTTAATAAAGTGCCTCCAATAATGACTAGTAATCTTATCCTTGAAGGTTTGATTCCTAATGATTGTGCTTCTTCATCTCCCATTGCTAATAAATTTATTCTCCATCTTAAAAAATATAATATTATGAATCCGATAAATAAAGGAATGATAATCATTACAATTTGAGACATGTTTACATTAGCAATGCTGCCCATTAACCAATAAACAATTTCTGGAAGTTTATCATCAGGGTCTGCAATAAATTTAGCTCCTGAAATTAAAGAATTAAAAAATGTTGAAATAGCTACTCCTGATAATACTAATACTAGTATTCCTCCTGTTTTGTATGCTTTAGAAATGATATAGGTTATGGAAACAGAGATTATTCCAAATATAAATGAGAATAATTGTATAATAATATCTGCTCCATTTATTAAAATGGCTAATGATGCTCCAAATCCTGCTCCGTTTGATACTCCAAGTAAATCTGAAGATACTAAAGGATTTTTAAATATTCCTTGAAAAGCAGCGCCGGCAATTGCAAGTGAAGCTCCTATTAGAATAGCTGCAATAATTCTGGGAAGTCTGACTTGAAACATGATAGTAGTGATTGTTGGTGATACAGCTAAATCAGGGAAAATTGGGCTTAAAATCGTTTTTACAACATCTATAGGGCTAATTGGGAATCTCCCAATCATAAATGATATGAAAAAAAGAGCAATTGGTAGGAATATTAATAATAAAATTTTGATATATTCATTGTTTTTTAATTCCATTTGTTTTTTTTCCTCTTTTTTTTATTATAAGTTTTTCTCTTTTAGACCTGAATTTAAAAGAATTTGTTTTGTTTGTTGTGTGTTTAAGTCTGTATGATAAAACTTAGAATAGAATTCTTGAGTTGCTTCTACTAGATTAATATTATCATATTGATCGGGATATACTACTTTTGCTGTCCATGGAAGACCTATAATTAAATTAGCTCCTATTGGTCTTCCAAACCATTTAAAAGGGGATTGAGGTGATAAGTAAACTTCACCATTTTTAACAGCATCTATATGGGCCCAATTGGAATCTGTTTTTATAGTATTATAGAAATCTGGATTAGTAGTAATGATAATATCAGGATTCCATTTTATAACTTGTTCTATTGATACTTGTATTCCTGAGCTTGTATTTCCTTGATTCAGTTCATTAGCTGCATTTTTTGCTCCAACAAGATCTATTTGTTGTGATTGTGGTGAATCTGATAGAACTGTTTGAAGTCCATCCTCACCTTCAGCAAAATAAACAGACTTTTTATCACTATCTGGAATTTGACTTGCAGTTTGATTAGTTATATTTAAGTATTTATTATCAAAATCAGATAGTTCCTTTGCTTTTTCTTGTGTTCCAAGAATTTCTCCCATAAAAATAATTGATTTTGGCATTTCTTTTAAATCACTTGCATCTTTTACTGCCACCACAGGGATCTCACCAAATTTATCTTGACGTTCTTGTACGTTACTTACATCCCCATCTTCTATAGATTCAATTATTATATCTGGCTCAGAAGCAATAAATTCTTCATAACTACCTTCTTGTGAACCATACCAACCACCAACAACTGGCAAATCTCTATACTTATAAGGCACTAACTCTAACTCCTCATCATTCCATTGAAAGTTAACAGCTCTAAGTTTATCAGGATCAAGCATGTATATTATAGTAGTCATTGATGGACCAGTAGCAATAACATGATTCACTGTTTCTGGAATAGTAATATTCCTATTTATCATATCAGTAACATTTTTTAATCCATTATTCTCAGTAGTAGATGGAGTTAAAAAGAAATGAGTTAATATTGTACAAATAACTAGAATAAGTAATATTACAATAATTATTTTACTTTTCTTTTCCATAATAATCACAAAAAAAAATTTAATATAATACGATACAGATTTAAGATAATATTATATTATTTCATGATATAAAATACTTTGCTATTCGAATATAAAAAAAGTTTGTAAGAGGCAAAAATATGGAACAAATAGCAGAAATAAATGCCATAAACTATAATGATGAAGTTATAAAAGAAGTTAAAGAAAGAGTTGTTAAAGATGAAACCATTAAATTAATAATAAATGATGAAATAGTTAGAAATTTATCAGCTATCCAAGATTCACTAGAAGAATTTGCAATAGGATATCTATTTAATGAAGATATTGTAAATTCTATTGAAGATATTACTAATATCGAAATAAAAGGTACAACAATACGTGTTAATATAAATGATAAACTTAAGAGTAATGAAACAGTTTTATGTTCTGATTCTTCAGGAGGTTGGAGAACAAAAATTAAAAATGTAAAAGAAGTAGAATCTAATCTACAAATAAATTCAAAAGAATTAATATCAAGAATTGAAGAACTTAAGCAAAATGCCAAAATATGGCAAGCCACTGGTGGTACACATGTAGCTGGAATAGTATACAAAAATCAATTCATAGTAAAAGAAGATGTTAGTAGACATGTGGCTGTAGATAAAGTAATTGGATATGGTCTACTACATGATTTCGATTTATCAAATTCATATGTAATTTACAGTGGAAGAATTCCCGCAGATATGGTTATAAAAATAATAAGAGTAGGAATACCTTTACTTGTATCTAATGCAGCACCAACTAATTCTGGATATAATATAGCTAAAAAAGGAAAAGTAACATTGGTTGGTTTTATTAGAGGTCAAAGATTCAATATTTATAATAATTTAAACAGAGTAATATTTTAAAACTAAAATTAGTTACCTACATTTCCTATTCTAAAACAGTATGTCGTGCTTGTAGATCACTTTCTGTTTGATGCATAATTTCCATAAGCTCTGATACTAAAGCATCCAAAAATACTAATGTTGTTAATTCAAAAGCAGTTCCTAATGGAGTTAATGAAGTATAATTTCCATGAATTTGACGTTTCATATAATTTTCATCATCAGCTTCAACTTTATTCCTACCTTTAACTAGAATATAACAATCAGATAATTGAGCTAATGTAGATTCAGGATATGATGTTAAAGCTAAAACTTTAGAACCTCTAGTTTTAGCTATTTTAACAGCTGAAACAATAGTATTTGTTTCACCAGAACCTGAAATAGCTATTATACAATCATCATCATATATAGCTGGAGAAATTGTTTCACCTACAACATAAGAACTTACACCTAAATGCATTAATCTCATAGCAAATGCTTTAGCAGCAAGCCCAGATCTTCCAGCTCCTATTAAAAAAACATTTTTTGACTCAATAATTGTATTTAAAAAATTATCAACAGATCTTTGATCTAAATATTTCTCAGCATTTTTTATATTATCTAAAATTACATTAATGGACCTCTTCATTAATTCCATATTTTATACCTATCCTAAAGAAAATTATTGATCTAATAATTATATATCTTTTATATTTTATATATAATTATATATTATGAATTCAAAAACTATTCCTCTTGTTAGCTTAAAAATTGATGATAAAGTTTATAGCTATAAAATATATGAAAGCTTAAAACAATTAAAAAAAAATAAATCACAAAGAAAAGCAGCTGAAAAATTAGGAATTTCACATGCGGTCTTTAATAGAAGAATTAAAAAAGTTGAAAAAGACCTAAATCTCAAATTAACAGAAAAAAAAGGACAAGGAAGTATTTTAACACAAGAAGGAGAACAAATACTTGATATTTTCGAAAAATACCAAAAAAAAATAAATGAAAGTGAAAATATTACTATAGGTGGAGGATACATCATATCAGAACTATTAGAATCAATAAAAACACCATTTAATATTGATATATATAGTAGCAGTAATAAAAACGCATACAAACTAGCTAAAAAAGGTTCTATTGATATTCTAGCTTTAGATGATCCTTTAATTGCATTCGAAAAAGATCTCAACTTCACACCTATTGCTTTTGACCATCTCGTTTTAATAACAAATAAAAATGTTGAAAAAATTAAAAGTATGAACGATTTAGAAAATCTAGATTTTATTGAAGTTAATGGATCTGCTCAAAGATTAGCCTGGAATACACTACAACATTATGATATAAATTATAATATAGCATATAAAGTAAATTCTCAATTCAGCGCATTTAAACAAATTCAAAACTCAAATAATATTTATAGCTTCTTAAATGCTAGTTATTTTAAAGGAAACAATATATTAAAATATGACACAAGACATGTTATTAGTCTTGTTCAAATAAATGAAGATAAAAAAGAAGTCAATGATTTTATAAATTATTTAACTTCAAATGCACAAAATGAAATTAAACAACAAGGATTTATTCCACTTCAAAATCCTATTTAAATATATTAATTATAAAAAAAGAATAATATTTTTTTCAAAAATTTAAAATACATATACTAACTAATATTAGGCATAGGTAATTAAAATGGCAAATAAAACAGATCTATTAACAGTTGGTCATACTGCACTTGATTATATTATTAAAGTATCTGAATTTCCAAAAGCTAATTTTTCAACCCAAATAACGGATTTAAAAACATTTGACGGAGGAGCAGCTGCAAATGTAGCTATTGTTGGAGCAAATCTAGGCATTTCAACTTCATTACTATCCGCTGTTGGAGGAGATTTTAAAAACAGTGATTATTTCAAAAAAATGAAAAATTTAAAAGTCAATACAGACTCAATGATTTTCGTACCTGGAGAAACCGAACCTACTGCATTTGTCATAACTGATAAACATAAAAACCAAATTAGCTATTTTTATTGGGGAGCATCTAAAGAATTTAACAATATAAAAGCACCTATTAAAACTATTGAAAATACTAAAGCTATCCATTTAGCAACAGGCGCACCTGATTTTAACTGGAAATGTAGTTTAGCAGCTAAAAATTCAGATACTCTAGTTTCATTTGATCCTGGACAAGATTTAGGCATGTATAATTTTCAACAACTTAAAGATGTTATTAAAAATACAACAATTCTATTTTCTAATCACTACGAACTTGAAAGAATATGTCAAAATCTTAATGTAGATATTAATGGATTAAAAAAATTAGGTCCGAAAATTATTGTTAAAACTTGTGGAGAAAAGGGAAGTATAATTTACTCTAAAAACGAGAAAATCGAAATAGATGCTATTCCAATTAATGCTGTAGATCCTACTGGAGCTGGTGATTCATATAGAGCAGGATTTTTATCAAGATTTTTAAATGGAGAGTCTTTAGAAGAATCTGCTAAATTTGCTTCAACCGTTTCATCTTTTATCATAGAAGAGCAAGGTTGTCAAACTAAAATACCTACATTTGATGATGCATATCAAAGAATGATTAACTTTTATAAATAAAAACCACTATTTCTTTTTTTTATAAAAAATATATTATATTTAAATGAATTAAATTATTAGTTGAAGTATTTTATTAAAACAAGCTTTATAAAAGTAAAATTGAATTAAATTAAAGTCTAATAGACATATTTAAATAAAATAAAAAGATAAAAAAATTAAACAATAAATAAAAATTAAAAATACATTGATATTCTAATTTTTTTAGATGTGATTTTATATGACTCAACTTGAAGATGCCAAAAAAGGAATTTTAACACCTCAAATGAAACAAATAGTAGAAAAAGAAAATATAAGTGAAGAATTTATACTAAATTCAGTAGCTTCTGGAAAAATAGTAATCCCATCAAACATTCACAGAAACATAAAAGGCACAGGAATAGGAGAAGGGCTTAGAACAAAAGTCAATGCAACAATAGGTACCTCAACAGATATAGTTAATTTCGATGAAGAAGAATACAAAGCAGAAGTAGCTATTGAAAATGGAGCAGATTGCTTAATGGAACTAAGTATTGGAGGGAATTTAGATAAAATAAGAAGAAGAATTCTTAAAATGTCACCACTCCCTGTAGGAACTGTTCCCATATATCAAGCAGCCATAGAAACAATAAGAGAAAAAGGATCTGCAATCTATATGGATGAAGAAATAATGTTTAAAACCATCGAAAAACAAGCAAAAGATGGTGTGGATTTCATGGCAATTCATTGCAGTGTAAATATCGAAACATTAACAAGACTAAAAAAACAAGGAAGAACAGCAGGTCTAGTTTCAAGAGGAGGTGCATTTATATCCTCATGGATTGTTGAAAATGAAATGGAAAATCCATTATATAAAAATTATGATTACATATTAGAAATAGCCAAAGAACATGATGTTGTAATTTCACTAGCTAATGCAATGAGAGCTGGCGCTATTGCAGACTCTACCGATAGAGCTCAAGTTCAAGAATTAATAATTCTTGGAGAATTAGTAGATAGAGCACGAGAAGCAGGGGTTCAAACAATGATCGAAGGGCCTGGACATATTCCATTAAATGAAATACCTGCAAATGTAATTATTCAGAAAAAATTATGTTCAAACGCACCTTTTTACATGTTAGGGCCAATAGTATGTGATATTGCTCCGGGATATGACCATATAGTTTCATCTATTGGAGCAGCAGCATCTTCAAAAGCTGGAGCCGACTTTGTATGTTATGTAACACCAGCAGAACACTTAGCACTCCCAACA
>CANQZY010000017.1 GCA_947628455.1 uncultured Methanobrevibacter sp. | reverse complement strand
GTTTGTGTTTTTGTGTATAGTTCTTCTTGAGGGTATTGTGGTAGGGGTTCTTGTTGCATGTAATTTTCTTCTTGTGTGGTTTGTGTTTTTGTGTATAGTTCTTCTTGAGGGTATTGTGGTAGGGGTTCTTGTTGCATGTAATTTTCTTCTTGTGTAGTTTTTATTTGTGAAGAATATGCTAAATCTTGAGGATATTGTGATGATTTTTCTTGAGGAATATCTTTTCTTTGATTATATTGAGGTTCTATAGATTGAGAAAAATAATTTTCTTCATCATAACTTAATTGTCTACTAGTAGGATAACCATCAGAATGTACTGCATAAGGTGAACTTTCTTTTACAGATTTAAATTGATGGGTATTTTGTTCGGAATCATTATCTTCTAAAACATCTTTAATAATAAATTTTCTCGAGGATTGTTCTTCAGCATCATCTTCATTTCTAAATAAGAAATTTTCTTCGTTATCATCATTAAATGACGGGTATTGTATATTTTCATTTAAAGTTTCATCAACAGAACTATTATTTTGTTCAATGGATGTTGTCTCTTTTGTTGTTTGATTTGGGTTATTCTCCAATTCAATACTAACTATTTTTTCTAAACAATCTTTACAATAAGTTTTTCCTGCAATTTCTAATCCACATTCATCACATATTGATTTTCCGCAGATAGTACAGTTATCTGTACTTTTTCTTTCTGGATGATAGTAACAATCCATAATTTAACCTCAATTAGATAAATTTTAATAATATTTATTTATTTTTTATTTATTTATAATTTCCCATTACTTAAGGCCAGGTTAATATTTTTGGAACTTTTATATCTTTTAATTTCTCTTTAATAGGTGTTGGCCAATTTTCTTTATTAAATCCTTTTTGTGATAAAAATCCAAATAGCCATCTAGTAATACCAAAACCAGTACATCCAGTCCATATTTTGTGTTTATGAGCTTCTTTTATAGAAAATCCTTCAACAAAATGAGTCCCATGAACATTAGCTGATACAACAGCCACTCCTTTTTCTCTTCCAGGGACTTTTAATCTCATTTCATATTTAGGAATATCCGGAAATTCAATTTTCCTATCATCACTTTTTCTTCCTTCAAGATAAAAAGGATCATCTCCAATTTCAGTATACCACTCAAGTTTTAATTCATTTGCAAGTTTATGAGACAAGTCTAATGTTTCATCCCTTATTTTAGTTACCTCTTCAGGATTAGATAGCCATACACATTCAATTCTTTGAAATTCATGAACACGATCTAAACCTTTTGCACCTCCACCTTCCCATCTGTATGTCCATCCACTTTTATCATAAAATTTAATTGGAAATTCAGATTCATCAATAACTTCATGTGAAAAAAATTCATAGAATGGTTCGCATTGTGCAGCTGCATTAACATATGAGGGATCCTTCAAACCTTGTTTTAGTAAATCCATTGAAACTTCTTTATTAACAATCAGATCATTTTTAAATTTATTAAATGTCTCAGGATCTCTTTTAGGTGCACTTACATAGTACATTCCTTCTGGAAGCCCTTCTAAGTATTTCATTTTTTCCATAACAGAAATAGGAATTAATTTTGGAAAAAGACATTCTTGAAACTCTAATTTTTCTATAATTTTTTCAATAATTATTTCTTCTAGAGCTCTTTCAAGCGCTGTTATTTGAGGACCATAAAACCATTGACCTTTACCTGGAAATTTTTTTATCCACCCAAGTTCAATAGCTTTTTCAGTAATATCTCCTTCAAAAAATGTTTTAAATTTATCACTAGTAGCTATTACTTCTCCAGGCTTTGAATTTAATTGATAAGTAATATCTAAAACTTCTCCATTTTCATCATTAACAATATCTTGTTTTCTAGTTATTTGTTTAATTATCCTATTAATAGATTGTTTTCTTATTGTTGATTCGTCAATGTCTTTAATGACAAATGAAACTTCATTATCTTTAATCTTTAAATCTTTAATTTGATCAATACTTTCAGCTTTTTGCAAATCAATTTCATATTCTCCTTCAGTAGGAATAGTTACTTCATATTCATCAATATGAAGTTTTCTAATACCTAAATGATAAGATTTTCCTAAAAGTTCTTTTAATGGGTTTTTTAACCTTAACAAACCATCATGAGCTCTTATTTTATGTCCAGATTCAATTGTAAGATTCAATGTTTGACCATTTAAGTTCCATTCTGTAATTTTAGAAGCTTCACTTTCATCAAGTTGTCCAAGTCCCTTTAATAATAATTCATTGTTGGCTGTTTTGATAAATTCGGCTATTTCATTTTCTGCTTCACTCGCATCTTTATTAAATGTTATTTGTCCCTTTAATTTGAATTTCATATTTTGCCCTTTTAATTAATTTTATTAGTGGAAATAATTATTTTTTCAACAACAATCTCAGAAGCTATTAAATCATCAATAGTAGCTAAAAAACTACCTAATGAAGAACTAGATAATGTATATATTATTTCATTTTCTTTTATTATTGAGTCTATATAACCTTTATTATCTATTTCTAAGGAGTCATATACAGTTTTCGCATGTTCATTGTTTTTATATTTAAATTGAATTTTTCCATTAATTTTCATATTATCAATTTTTAAAATAATATTATGTTTTTTTAACTATTTATTATATTGGATTTTTTAAATTAATTTATATATATAAATAGAAACATTTAAACTATATTAAAACTTAAAATAAAAATAAAAAATATACATTTTTAACAATATTTTGAATAGTTAAATCAGATCATGTATTGTTTATTTAAAAATATTTTTCTTATGTATAAGGAGGTCATAGATGTTAAAAGAATTATGGATGTTATTTTCCACTCAAAGTGATTTTTTTCTTAATTTAGTAATTCAACATTTAGAAATTTCTTTAATTGCAGTTATTTTAGCTATAATCATTGGATTAGGATTAGGTATTTTTATAGCTGAATATCCAAGAAATAAATGGATATTAATTGTAGTAAATCTAATTTATACTATTCCATCTATTGCATTATTTGGTTTTATGATACCTGTTACTGGTGTTGGAGATACGAGTGCAATAATAGCTCTTACAATATATGGATTGTTACCAATGGTAAGAAATACATATACAGGTATTAAAACGATTGATGATAAAATTATTGAAGCTGCAAAAGGAATGGGAAGTACAGATAGACAACTTTTATTAAAAATTAAACTTCCAATTGCATTTCCACATATCATGGCAGCTATTCGTAATATGACTGTTATGACTATTGCATTATGTGGTATAGCTTCATTTATTGGTGCTGGAGGTCTTGGTGTTGCGATTTATAGAGGAATTACTACTAATAATATTACTTTAATAGTTGCAGGAAGTATATTAATTTCAATATTGGCTATTGCTATTGATCTTATTTTGGGTTACTTTGAAAAATTGTCAGATAATGGTGCTAATATTGGGAAATTTATTAATATATTTAAAAATAAAAAAGTTATTGCTGCAATAGTTATAATATGTGTTATTGTTGGAGGTTATATTGCATATCAAGAAAATCCATCTAATACAGTTCATATAGCAAGTAAATCATATACTGAAGAATATGTTATGGGCCAAATTTTAAAACAAACGATAGAAGATAAAACAAATTTAAATGTTGATTTAACGGAAGGTGTAGCTGGAGGATCAGGAACTATTCAATCAGGACTAGAAAAAGGTGATTTTGACTTATATCCTGAGTATACGGGGGTAAGTTGGATGTCAATTCTTAAAAATACGGGAATTTATCAGGAAGATTCGGATTTCCATGAATTGAATCAAACGTATAATGATGATTATAATATGTCATGGTATAATAAATATGGTTTTGAAAATAGTTATGGGATTGCTGTGACTCCAGAAGTAGCTGAAAAATATGATTTGAAAACATATTCTGATTTAGCTGCTGTTTCTAATCAATTAACATTTGGGGCAGAATCAGATTTTTTTGCTAGAGAAGATGGTCTTGATGCATTATCTAAGACTTATGGAATGAATTTTAAAGATACTATGGATTTAGATGTCAGTCTTAAATATGATGCAATAAACCAAGGTCAAATTGATGTTGTTGAAATTTATGAGACAGATGGAAGATTAGAAGATACAGAACTTGTTGAGCTTGAGGATGATAAACATTTCTTCCCATCTTATTATGCAGGAACAATTATTACAAATCAAGAATTGGCGGATCATCCTGAGATAGCTAAAGCGTTAGATGCTTTGACAGGGAAAATAACGACAGAAGATATGGTGCATATGAATTATCTTGTAGATGTAAAAGGCGAAGAACCATCTGAAGTTGCTCATAACTTTTTAGTAAATAAAGGAATTATCGGAGAATAATAAAAATGTCAGCAGTTATTGAATTTAAAGACATCAATAAACATTATGATGATAGTGATTTTTCAATTGATAATTTTAATTTAGATGTTGAAGAAGGAGATATTGTTACTATAATTGGAACTTCAGGATGCGGTAAAACTACTGTTTTAAAAATGATTAATGGTCTTATTGAACCTTCATCTGGGGAAATTTTTATTAATGGATCACCGATATCAAATGCGGATGTGGTGGAGCTTAGAAGAGGAATAGGTTATGCTATTCAAGGAACTCTTCTTTTCCCCCATTTAACAATAAGGGATAATATAGCTTATGTTCCTAATTTAATTAATGAAAGTAATGAAAAAATAGAGTCTGATGTATTAAAATGGATTAATATTGTTGGATTAGATGAATCCTTACTTGAAAGATATCCTCATGAATTATCAGGAGGTCAACAACAAAGAGTAGGAATTGCAAGAGCTTTAGCAGCTTCTCCTAAGATATTGTTAATGGATGAACCTTTCAGTGCAGTTGATGAAATTACAAGAAATCAACTACAAAAAGAATTAAAACAAATCCATGAAAAAACGGGAATCACAATTTTATTTGTTACTCATGATATTGGAGAAGCATTATATTTGGGAGATAAAGTTCTTGTGATGAAAGATGGTGCAATAGAACAATATGACACTCCACGTAATGTTTTACGTCATCCTAAAACAGAATTTGTTGATAAATTATTAGAAAGAACAAAGATTATAGATCAAAAATAATCTTTTTTTTTTAAGAGTAACATTTATTAATTATTAAATTATATATAATTAAATATCTATATTTTATGGCTAGTACGCTATTAATATTATAACATTTTTATTTTTAAATAAAATATTAGTTATTTTCTTATTATATATAATTGGAGGATTTATATAATGGTTCGTGCTTATACAAGAAGAGATTATATTAGGAAAATCCCAAATTCAAGAATTGTACAATATGATATGGGTAATTTATCTGAAGAATTCCCAGTATCATTATCTTTAGCTGTTAAAAAACCTGCTCATTTGAGACATAACTCATTAGAAGCAGCAAGAATTTCTTCTAATAGATTAATGCAAAGAAAAGCTGGAAGATTAGGTTATTATTTAAAATTAAGAACATACCCTCATCAAATTGTAAGAGAAAATCCTATGGCAACTGGTGCAGGAGCAGATAGGGTTCAAAGCGGTATGAGAAATGCTTTTGGAAAACCTATTAGTATTGAAGCTATTGTAGATACTAATCAAAAAATCATTACAATTGAGGTTAATCCTAAAAACTTTGAAGATGCTAAACTTGCATTAAAAAGAGCTTCAATGAAATTACCTGTTCCATGTAGAATTTCTGTTGATAAAGGAGCAGATTTGATCAAATAAAATTTTATAATTCTTTTTTTTCTTTTTTTAATTTTTTAATAATCTTATTTTTATTTTTTTTATATATATTCTAATTTTTATTATATTTTTAATTCTTTAAAATAAAATATATTAATTAAAAAAATTAAAATAGTATATCATTAGATATTGGCTTAATTTATTGTCAATTTTTAATTATATTTTTCAAACCACGAGGTTATAATACATGTATGTTATAAAATTTGAGGATTTAAACAAATCTGATATTGGAATTGCAGGTGGAAAAGGCGCTAATCTAGGAGAACTTACTCAAGCTGGAATTCCTGTCCCACCAGGATATGTAGTAACTGCAGAGACTTATGAGAAATTCATGGAAGATGCCGGAATTAATGAAAAAGTAATGGAGATATTAAATAACATTGATATTAACAATACTAAAGAACTTCAAAAAGCTGCTGAAGAGATTAAATCTATTATTATTTCAACCCCAATTCCAGAAGATATTTCTACTTTAATTATTGAAGCATATAATCAATTATGTCAAAGAGTAGATGAAGAAGATGTTGATGTAGCTATTCGTTCATCTGCTACTGCTGAAGATTTACCCGAGGCTTCTTTTGCAGGTCAACAAGATACTTTTTTATACGTATCCGGATCAGATGAGGTAATTGATTATGTAAGAAAATGTTGGGCTTCTTTATTTGAAGCAAGAGCTATTTTTTATAGAGAAGAAAATAATTTTGAACATTCTAAAGTATTAATAGCTGTTGTTGTTCAAAAAATGGCCAATTCAGATAAGGCGGGAGTCATGTTCACTGTCAATCCTTCTACAGGTGAAGATGTTGCTTTAATTGAAGGATCATGGGGACTTGGTGAAGCTGTTGTATCTGGCGATGTTACTCCCGATAATTATGCTGTTGATAAAAGTAATAAGAAAATAGTTAATGTTTCAATTAGTGACAAAAAAGTAATGTATACTAATGATGAAAATGGAACAAGTGTAAAAATTAAAGTTCCAGAAGACTTAAGGGAAAAAAGAGTTTTAAATGATTCTGAACTTATTGAATTAATGGAGATGGGTAAAAGAGTTCAAAAACATTATGGAGAACCAATGGATACAGAATGGGCTTTTGAAAATGGTAATCTATTTCTTTTACAAGCAAGACCAATTACCACATTGGGAGATTCAAAAATAGATGGAGAATCTATTGTTGAAGATAAAGATGTACTAATAAAAGGTCTTGGTGCAAGTCCAGGAACAGCTTCAGGTATTGTAAAAATTGTTAGAGATCTTAATGAATTGGATAAAATCAAAGATGGGGATATAATGGTTACTACTATGACAACTCCAGATATGGTTCCAGCTATGAGAAGAGCTTCTGGAATAATTACTGATGAAGGAGGAGTAACTTGCCATGCTTCAATTATTTCACGTGAACTCGGCATTCCCTGTGTTGTTGGAACCGCTTCAGCCACTACAGTTTTAACTGAAAATGAAGGTGTAACTTTAGATGGTAAAAAAGGCTTAGTATTTGAAGGATTAACAGATTCTAAACCAGTAACTGAAAAGGAAGATAATAATAATATAGAATCAACATCTATCATTACTGTAACAGAAGTTAAAGCTAATGTTAGCATGCCTGAAGCAGCTATTAAAGCAGTAAAAACAGGTGCTGATGGAGTAGGATTACTTAGAACAGAACATATGATGTTAACTGCAGGTATTCATCCTGGAAAGTTTATAGCCGATGGAAGAGAAGATGAATTAATTGATATGATAGTTGAAAATGTCATGATTGTTGCAGATGCATTCTATCCAAAACCAGTTTGGTATAGAACTCTTGATGCTCCGACTGATGAATTCATTACATTAGAAGGTGGAGAAAATGAACCAATTGAACATAATCCAATGTTAGGTTGGAGGGGAATTAGAAGAGAACTTGATCAAGAAGATATTCTTAAATGTGAATTTAAAGCTATTAAAAAATTATTTGATCAAGGATACACTAATTTAGGCATCATGATTCCTTTATCTCAGCATCCAGATGAGTTAAGAAGAGCAAAAGAACTTTGTTTTGAAGTAGGGTTAAAACCACATGAAGATATTGAATTTGGAATGATGGTTGAAATCCCTGCAGCTGCTTTAACAATTGAGGATTATATTGATGTTGGAATTGATTTTGTAAGTTTAGGAACTAATGATTTAACTCAATATACATTGGCTGTTGATAGAAACAATGAATATGTTGCAAAACATTATACTGAAGAACATCCTGCTGTAATGAAATTAATTGAGAGAACAATTAAAAAATGTGTGGAAGCAGGTGTAAAATGTAGTATATGTGGTCAAGCAGGAAGTGTGCCTAAAATTGTTGAAAAACTTGTTGAATATGGAATCACAAGTGTTTCATCTAATACTGATGCTGTAGCGGAAGTTAGAAAAACTGTTGCTAAAGCAGAGAAAAAAATTATTTTAGATGCTGCTAGAAACAACATATAATTAATTTTTTTTATTTTTTTATAAGATTTTAATGTGATTATTTTATGGAAGATAAACCCATATCTAAACAAGAAATTCTTAAAGAGTTAGATAATTTACAATCAATGGATTTAAAATATAGTGATGGAAGAATATTGGGATCTATGTGCACTGAAGCTCATCCTTTTGCTAAAGAAATTTATTTTAAATTTTTAGATTCAAATTTAGGTGATCCTGGACTTTTTAAAGGCACTAAAAAAACAGAAGATATGGTAATTGAAGATATTGGGCGTCTTTTATCTGCTGATAAAGTTTTTGGCAACATGGTAACTGGTGGAACTGAAGCAAATATAATGGCAATTAGAGCAGCTAGAAATTATGCACGTAAATATAAAGGAATTAAAAATGGTGAAATAATAATTCCAGAATCCGCTCATTTTTCTTTTAAAAAAGCAGCAGATATGATGGATCTTAAAATAATTGAAGCAGAATTAAATGAAGACTATAAAATTAATGTTGAATCTATAAAATATAATATTTCGGATAATACAATTGCTATAGTAGCTATTGCTGGAACAACTGAATTAGGCCTTATAGACCCTATTGAAGAAATTTCTCAAATATCTTTAGAAAATAATATTTTTTTTCATGTAGACGCTGCTTTTGGAGGTTTTTCTATTCCATTTTTAAAAAATTGTGGTTATGATTTTCCAGAATTTGATTTTTCTCTTCCAGGTGTATGTTCTATTACAGTAGATCCTCATAAAATGGGATTAGCCCCGATACCTGCTGGCTGTATTTTATTTAGAAAAAAAGAATATTTAGACGTTATGGCTATTGATTCTCCATATTTAACTATTAAATCTCAATCTACAATTGTTGGAACTAGGTTAGGAGCAGCTTCAGCTGCTACTTATGGTATTATGAAGTATCTTGGAAAAGAAGGTTATACTAAATTAGCTAAAGAATTAATGTACAATACTTATTTTTTTAAAAGTGGTTTAGAAAAAATTGGTTATATTGTTATTGCAGAACCTGAACTTAATATCGTCGCTTTTAATCATCCAAAAATTGAAACTCATGAATTGGCAGATATTTTAAAAAGTTATGGTTGGCGAGTTTCTGTTGCTTCTTGTCCATTATCTATTAGAGTAGTTTTAATGAATCATATTAAAAAAAAACATTTAAATGAGTTATTGACTGATTTAAAAGAAATATTCTAGTTATTTAATATCTTCAACATAGATTAGAGGATAATTTAACTCTTCTATAAATTTTATTCTTATTGTGGCTTTTGTATTCCCTACTTTTGAATAAATTTTAACATCTAACATATCTCCATTTAAAGAAGTATATTCAAATTCAGATAATGCATTTTCTAATTTATCAAGATTTATTTTAACTTTAACATTTTCAATGAATGGTTGAAGACTTAAAGAGTTTTCAATAGCTTTTATCAAACTATTTTTTGTTTTTTTATTAATAGGCGTTCCAATGAATTGATGAAATAATGCTCCCATACTTATTGCTCCTTCAAAAATAGCTCTTTCTCTTTCTGTTATATTTGAAAAATATTTTTTATTAACATCCATTTTAACACATCTTATGTTTTTTTTTATTAATTTAATGCATTGAATAAGATAATTTTTATATTCAGTTAATTGTTGATTGTGTTATTTTTTTTAGTTAAGTATTTTATTTTATATTTTAATATGATTTGGATAAATTTAGTTATAATATATGATAAATATTTTTATTTATAAAATTTTGTTTGTTAATTTGTTATGTGTTTAATAGTTTATGTTAGTATTTTAAGGGGTATATTTTTTTTTAATAATATATTTTTTATATAGATTATTCCTATTTTTTTAACTAAAGATAAAATATATATAATAATAATAGGTAATTATTAAATGTTAGACTTTAATAAATTGGGTTGTAATTTTTTTAGATATCATCTTTAAATTCGTTATGATTTAACCTAATTTTTTTTTTAAAATAATATATTTAAGGATAATTGCGTGTAGTTAAATGATAGAAGATAAAATAAAAGTTCTAAGACAAGCTGCAATGAAATCAAATAAGAATAAGGATGAAGAAAAAGTATGGTGTGTTATTGCAGGTAATGTGGAGCTTATAGATAAAATGGCTTATAAGGCTATAGCATCTAATTATGCAGTTAAAATTCTATTTAGAGAGCATGTAATATTAAAGAAGAATAATACTAGTATAAAATTTGATTTTATCATGTTATATGGGAGTTCTAGTAAAATTCAAGAATTTAAAATAGCTTGTGATAAGAAAAAAGGAGCATTTATTCAAATTTCTCCAATTTATTTAGAACATGAATCTAATTTAATGGTTTGGATTGCGCCTGATGATATTATTAAAAAAACAGTTAATGTTCTTGAAAGATCAATTATTCCTTTTGCAATATTATTGGAATCTCAAACTACTGGATTTATTGATGTCGAATTAAATTTTAATATTAGACTTCCTAAATTTATTAAATCAGCTCTTAAACCATTGTATAGTACGAGTGATGTTGTATTATCAACTATTTTAATTTCTGTTGAAAATGATGAGGATGTTAAAAAAGTTCAAAGTATAGCTACATCAAATAAGATTTTTGTCATTAACATTGATGATGTTAAAAAGGAGGCAGGGGAATGAATATTTTTGGAAATGAAGAAGAACCAGAATTAGATAACACCAGAGTTATTAGTAATAGTTTAGGGATAGATTTAGGAACTTTAAATACTGTAATTGCAAAGCCATCTGGGGATAAATTTGATTTATATCAGATACCTTCAGTTGTGGCTGTAAAAAAAGATGATCCGTCAGAAGTATTAGCTGTTGGGGAAGAAGCTAAAAAAATGCTTGGAAGAACACCTGAAGATATTTTAGCTGTAAGACCTTTGAAAAAGGGAGTTATTGAAAATGTGGTTCAAGCTCAGGCTCTTCTTATTAAAGCAATGCAAATAGGTATTAATGAAGGAGAAACAGTTGGAAGAATTGTAATTGGAATTCCAGGTGATGCTTCTGAAGTAGAAAAAAATGCAGCTGAAGAAATTGGTAGAAAAGCTGGAGCAGAATATGTTTTTGTTATTAGTGAAGGTTTAGCTGCAGCTATTGGTGCAGGTTTGCCAATTGCTGAACCTAATGGCACAATGGTTATCGATGTTGGAGCAGGATCAACAGATATTGTTATTATCTCTCTTGGAGGAATTAATGATATTGAAACAGTAAGATGTGGTGGAGATGATATAGATAATAGGATTGTAGAACTTGTGGCAGAAAAATTTGATGTTGCAATTGGTATTCATGATGCAGAATCTGCAAAAATGCAAGTGGGGATGATTCATTGTAGCGAACAACTTGAGAATTTGAGTATAGAAGTTATTGGTAAATCATTAGAAACCAATAGGCCTAAAAAAGTTGTTATTGATTCAATGTTGGTGGCTGATGCTGTAGAGCCATTTATGCAACAAATCATTGATGGTTTAAATATTATTTTAGAAAGACTAACTCCAGAATTAATGATGGGAGTATATAATAATGCTGTAGCTGTTGGAGGCACCTCCAAACTTAGAGGACTTAAAGAAAGAATTTATGATGAAATATCTATACCTATTGAAATTTCTGAAGATCCTATGACTGTAGTTGCAAAAGGAACAGCAATTGTCGCTGCCGAACCACTTGCATTAGAACCAGATGTTAGACTTAGAGCATTGAAGTAATTTTTTTCTTTTTTTTAACTTTTTTTTTTAGATATTATGGAAATATTAGGTATTGATGAAGCTGGGAGAGGTTCTGTTTTGGGACCGTTAATTGTTGTCGGTGTTTTAATACCTACTAAGATGAAACGTGTTTTGCAAAGAATGGGTGTTAAAGATTCAAAAAAATTAACTTTTCAAAGAAGAACTATTTTAGCCCGTAAATTGCGTAAAATGTTTGATTATGAGGTAGTTAGTATATCAGCTCAAGATATTGATAATTTAAGAGCTAATGGTACTAATCTCAATGAAATAGAAACAATTGCTTATCAAAAAGTAATCTCAAAATTTAAACCGGAAAAAACAATTGTTGATGCTGTAGATGTTAATGCAGAAAGATTTCAGGAAAGATTAAGAAAGGGTACTGAAATGAATGTTATTGCCGAACATAAAGCTGATGATAATTATATTGAAGTTAGTGCAGCTTCTATAATAGCTAAAAGGACACGTGATGAATTTATTGAACAGATTAGTAAAGACTTTAGGAAAATTGGTGAAGTTGGTTCTGGTTATCCTAGTGATCCTAAAACTATAAAATTTTTATCTAATTTTACTTATGATGATATGCCTAATTGTGTTAGAAAATCATGGAAAACAATTTCAAAAATTAAATAAAACTATTAACTAAATTTAAGTATTTGAATAAATATACTATTTAATATTATTTGTGTGGCTGAGGAATATAATAATGATAATCGAATATTTTAGTCAGTTTTTTGACATGATAATGGAAATATTTACTCAAGGAGGAATTATTACTTATATAATTCTTTTTATTGGTATATATGGTTTTATCCTTTCAGTTAGAAAGATTCTTTATCTTAGAAAAATTAATAAGGTTGATGCAACTGAAATTTTTGGTATTGTAACAGCTTCTATGGAAAGAGGGGGCGCTGTTGAAGCTTTAAAGGAAATTAATACTTTTAAGAATCCTATTTCTAGGATTATTTCTGAAACTTTGAAAATTGGTTATAAAAATAAGGTTGAAGTGGAAGAAAGTATGGAGCAGATTTTTATTGTAGAAGTTAGTAAAATGACTAAAGGTTTAAATACAATAAAAACTATCACAGAATTGGCTCCTTTTTTAGGCCTTATAGGTACTGTAATTGGTATTTGGATGACTTTTAGAAGTTTAGGAGTTGCTGCTGATGCTGCTACAATGGCACAAGGTATTTATACAGCCCTTATTACTACTATAATGGGTTTATTGGTAGCTATTATATTGTTACCAATATATACTTATATTCAAGGATTAGTTGAAACTGAAATGGATAAAATTGAATTAGTTACTAAAATGTCAAATTGGGGATATGCAATTTTTAAAATCAGAGTTGATTCTAATGTTGAATGTGCTTTAGAAGCTTTACAAAAAGCTGAAGGTGTGGTGAATACTAGAATTATTTCTGATCCTTATGCTAATATTAAAGTTTCATTTAAACCTAATATGTTAGATAAAAGCATATCTAATATTATTTTAGAAAAATGTAATGTAAATGCAGAAATTACTGAAAGTAAATTGAGACAATAGTGATTTTTATGACAATTGATGTTAAAAGTTATAAAAAGAAGATTTTAGATCAAAAACCAAGATTTAATTTGGTCCCATTTATTGACATTTTATTTACTTTAATGATATTTTTAGTTGTAACAAGCACTTTTACTTCAGTCGATATGCAAGAAGCTGATGATACAACATCATCAGGAAAACCTGCATCTGATGTTTCTGGCGGAGAAGAATATTATATAGTCCCTGTAGCTAATTTACACAAAGTTACAGTTAATAATCAAGATATGTCTAGTGAAATTAGAAATGGTGCAATTGGTGTTCATGCTCAAGTTATTGATAATGGAGAAGTATCGATAAAACCTGGAGAAATTGTAATACAAACTCCAGCGGGTTTTGATGTAAAAAAAGCTGTTCATGTTCCAGAAAATAAATAGGAAGATAAAAAAATGAAATATACTGGAAGAATTATTTCAATTGGAATGAATAAGAACTGTAAACCTTATGTTGCTTATAGAGTATCTAGCAGATCTTTTCCAAATAGGCAATGTTTAACTTTTGATAATAGAGCTACTATTGTTCCAAAAGAAGGTTTTGAAAAAGATATATTTGAAAATACATATATTACTTATAATTGTATTCGTATTGTGAATGATATAGCTATAGTTTCTAATGGTTCTCATACAGATGTTATTGCTGATAAAATTTTTTTAGGCATGAATATTCGAGATGCTATAGCTTATTCTTTGTTAACTATGGATTATGAAAAAGATGATTATCATACTCCAAGGATAGCTGGTGTTGTAACTTCTATAAGTAATAAAGAAGACTATGAATGTTATATTGGAATTGCAAATGATAAAAAACTTTTAGTTGATAAAGTTCCATATGGTGAGGCAGTATTTATATCTACATATGGTTCACAAGATTATGATAAAGTGGAATTTGAAGCTGAAAATTCTAAAGAGGCAGCTCAATATATTTTTGATCAGGGTGTTTTTGCTAATTATAAAAAACCTGTAACTTCTGGTGCTGCTATTTTTGATGGGGAATGGATTATTGAATCTTTTGTCCCATAAATTTATATTTAAGATTATTATGTCAATTGAATTAATTGGTATTAATGGTATTCCTTTGGTTAAAAAAGGGGATAATATTTCAAAATTAATTATTGAGGCTTTAAATAATCAAGATATTTCTTTAAAAAATGAGGATATTTTATTAATTGCTGAAACTTTAATTTCAAAAGCTGAAGGTAATATTTTTAAATTAAGTAATTTTATCCCTTCTGATGAATCTATTGCAATAGCTCAAAAATCAGGTAAAGATCCAAAACTTGTTGAAGCCATTATTCAAGAATCAAATGAGGTTATTGAAGTTGGTTCAAATTTTGTAATAACTGAAACTAAACATGGTTTTGTTTGTGCAAATTCTGGGATTGATGAGTCTAATGTGGATGAGGGTTTTGCAACTCCTATGCCTGAAAATGCTGATAAATCTGCTAATGAAATAAGAGAATTTCTTGAAAATAAATATGATTTAGAATTGGGTGTTATTATAACTGATACTCAAGGAAGAGCATTTAGAAATGGGGCTGTAGGGGTGGCTATTGGTTGTTCTGGAATTAATCCATTATGGAGTAGGGTTGGTGAAACTGATTTATATGGTAGAGAACTTCAAACTACTGAAGTAGCTATTGGCGATGAATTAGCAGCAGCTGCATCATTATTAATGGGTCAAGCAAATGAAGGAATACCTGTTGTTATTATTAGGGGATTTAAAAACTTTGAAAATTTAAGAAATTCTTATTGTGGTATTTCTCCACTTTTAAGAGTTAAAGAATTTGATGTATTTAGAAAATAAATTAGGATGTTTTATTTTAATAAAGTATAATTTAATAATTCTATATTATGATTTTATATTATTTAGTTAATTAAATATTGATTATTTTAGAGCATTTTTTTTATTTATAGTTTTTAAATAAGATATAAAAATTGTTAATATTGATATTTTTTTTTTCATTTATAAAAATTTTTATTTATTAGTAAAGTTTATAATCTTATTTATAAGATGGGGAGAATTTAAATGATTACTGTATTATCTGGAGGAACGGGAACTCCTAAATTATTGCAAGGTTTAAAAGAAATTGTAAATCCTAAAGAATTAACAATTATTGTAAATACTCTAGAAAATAATTATTTTTCTGGAGTATATGTATCAGCAGATATTGATACTGTATTATATACTATGGCGGATATAATAAATGAAGATTTGTGGTATGGAATAAAAGGTGATACGTTTATAACAAATAAAAAACTAGATGAATTAGGATCTCCAGAGTTACTTAGAATCGGTGATAATGATAGGGCTTTTAAAATACAAAAGACTCAACTTATGCGAGAATATGGTTTGGCAGATTCAGTTGATATTCAAGCAAAAAAATTAGATATTAAATCAAAAATTATTCCTATGAGTGAAGAACAATCAGAAGTTAGTATTATAACTGATATTGGTGAGTTAAATTTTCATGATTTCTTAATAAAATATCAAAGTAAACCTGAAGTATTAGATATTAAATTTTCTAATGTATCTCCGTATAAAGGAGTTATTAAGGCTATTAAAAAGTCCGAAATGATAATTATAGGACCATCTAATCCAATTACTTCAATATTACCAATTTTATCTCTTGAAGGGGTGAAAGAAGCATTGAAAGATTGTTATGTTGTTGCTGTTTCACCCATAATTGGGGAAAATCCTGTTTCGGGTCCTGCATCTAAATTTATGAAGGCATTAAATATTGATGTTTCTTCTATTGGTATAGCTTCATTATATGGTGATTTTTTAGATGAAATTATAGTTGATAATAAAGATAATAAACTTAAAGATCAAATAGGAAAATATGTTAATAAAGTTACGATTACTAATACAATAATGAATGATCTAGAGGATAAAAGAAATCTTTCAGAATTAATTATAAATAAATAAACAAATATAATTCAATTAGAGGGAAGCTTAATGATACAAATGACTTTAATACAAATCGATAATTATGGTCCATGGACTGTAACTCCGCG